>JBAPZS010000173.1:0-7290 GCA_049285355.1 Candidatus Cybelea sp.
CGGCAGCCCCGCGGAGGCGACGTTAACCAGCAAGCGTCCGCGCCACATCCGCACGTACGGGAGGTGTAGATGTCCGAAGGCGATGGCCGTCGCCCGTTCGTCACCGACGAGCCGCTCTAAAAATGCATCGTCGGCATCCGGCCAGAGATGCTCGTCGTCGTTCTTTGGATTGGCGTGGACGATCAAGAGCTGATTGTCGTCTTCACCGAGCCGCAGCGCAAAAGGAAGCTCGCGCAGCCAAGAGAGCCAACGTTCTCCCAGCTCTTTGCGAGTCCACGCCATTCGGTTCTGCTCGCTCTGCGTGAGCGAAGCGCCGGACTCCTGGTCGCCCAGGAAGCGATCTTTATTGCCGCGGATGCAGGCAGCGCCGATCTCTTCAAGGCGCTGCAAGACTTTCTTCGGTTTCGGTCCGCCATCACAAAAATCGCCCGCGACCGCTATGCCTTCAGCGCCGCCTTGCGAATCGAGATCCGCGAGACATGCGTCGAGCGCGAGAAGATTTCCGTGAATATCGGAGAGCACGGCAATTCGCGTCACTCGTCTACACTCACTCGCGCTTCAGCACCAGCGTCAGCATTGAGGGCGTGAGGCCGATCTTCGTAAACTCGTACAGGTCGATCGCTTCGACCGTGATGCCTCGGCGCCGCATCTGTGCCAGTGCCGTCCGGTAGCGCACGTCGGCCAGGACGTGCCGTTCGCCGAGGCAGAGCGCGCCGGCCGCGAGCTCCTCGCCTCGCTCGAGCACGATCGTTTTGTATCCGGCGAAGGCCGCCGCATCCGCTTTATCGGCGCCGAGGACGATCGTATCCGGCGCGACGGCGCCGGCGACGCTACGCAGCGCGCGCACGCCGGGCGACAACGGCACCTCGACGACTCGATAGCCGTGAGCCTGCGCGAGCTGAGCAAAGCCGCTGCGGCCGAGAGCGTTTCCCGCCGAGCCGGCGCCTACGAAAGCCGTCTCGCCGGCGAGAATCACGTCGTTGCCGTCGAGCAGCCCCGGGCCCTCGATGTGACCTGCGAGCGGCACGTCGAGTCGAGTCAGCTCCGACTGCATCCGATCGGCCTCCGGCCGTCGCATCATGCCGCTCGGACGCATCATTACAACGCCGTCTTCAAGGGCAATGCCGGCGTCGCCGGCGCTCACTTCGTACGGATCGCTGCCGCGCGAGTCGAGCGCGATCGCCTCGACGCCGAAGTACTCCAGCGTCGAACGCAAGATGTCGTGCTGCTCGAGCGCACGCGCGTGGATCGCGCCGGGTTCACCGGGAAGCACGGCGGCGTTCTCGAGACTCGCGTTCGGCCGAACGAGGATCACCGACCGCAATCGGCCCGTAGGCGTTGCAACCAAACGCGGACCGAATCCAACCGAGCTCCGCGGCGTCATCGCGCTTTGTACGGTTCGGGGGCCGGAGCGTTGGTGAAGAAACTCGCTAAATCCGAGGCGAGCAGATCGTTGAGCGCGAGCGGTGGAAGCCCGAAGATCTCCTCTTCGGTCTTGACCACGCTCGCCACGCTCAGGTGCTGTGCTCCGACAAATCCACGGCGTGCCAGCGGCGAAACGATCAGTGCGTAGCTGCGCAAGCCGTTCACATGATCGGCCGGCGATTCGACGCCTTCGGGAACCACGAAGACCGCGGTCGAGCTCCAATGCGGCGTGCGTGAAATGAAATCCACGATGGTGCCGAGCGCGCGATCGGCGTCGTGCACGCCTCGTTGACTCGGCTCCGTTGGAAGCCAGACGTAGGTGAAACTCGGCATGCGGTCGGCATCGACGAGGCGCTGCATGTCGCGTACAAACTCGAGCGCGCGCGCCTCATCGTTGGCTAGCGGATTGAAGCCGGGATAGTCGAGATCCACGTTGCCGTCGAGTGCCGCGAGCGCCGGGATGTCGAGATGGTAGAGCGCACCGTCGTAGCCGGTAAGCCGCAAGAGTCCGCCGTAGTCGCGATAGCTCAGTCCTGCCCGCGCAAAGGCATTGAAGAGATACCCCGCGCGGGCGTAATCCTCGGGATCGTCTCCGTGGTCGACCATCGGGGAGCGCGCGGCGCCGGCGGCATCCATCAACTGTTGATAGAGCGTTGCCTCGCAAGCCGTCGCGAGTTGCTTCGCGACGTCGACGCGCGTATCCGACGCGTAGAAGTTGTCGGCAAGCGCGTAACTGCGCGCGAGCGCGTGAAGATTCGGCGTGATGCTCTCCGGGTAAACGTTGAGGCTCGCGTCGCCGTTACCATGCGGATTGCCGGAATCATCGGTCAGGTCTCCCAGCATCGCGTCGTAGCCTCGGGTACCAATTGCGACATACACGACGTGATCGATCGCATCGCTATGGGCGTTGCTCCGTAAGGGCGGAATCACCGGATCGAACTTCGCGACGGCGGGCGTGCGATTGTAGTGTAAGGCCGCGAGAGTATTCTTGACCAGCGAGGCGTGTTTGAGATCCACGCGCTGCAGGCTTCCCCAACCGTCAACGCCCTTGGCGCTAGCTACGTAAAGATAGCGCCCGTTTGGCGAAAGGGCGAGCGCCGTCGGGTACCAGGCGGTGGGAATGAGCCCGAAGCGGTAACGCGACGTGCGGCGAGCATCGAGCACCGCAACTGCATTTAAACCCGCCAGCGCGACGTACAAGCGCTTCCCGTCCCGGCTGAGCGCCTCCGCGCTGGGCGCAGCGCCGTACGGGGCACCGGGATAGAGGCGAAGGTCGAGCCCGCGGACGACGCGCGGTACGCCGGCGAGGCTGACGACCGCTACCCGGTCTACGTTGCTGAGTGCGACGTAGGCCAGCTGGCCGTCCTTGCTGAGGACGGCGGCACCCGGCGCTGCACCGCCGACGACCTGCATGCCGTCGGGCGCCGCGTCCATGCGAACGCTCGCCGGATCCACCAGCGTGCGCCCGCCGGAAAGCTCGGAGACCGAGAGCACCGACGACTTCACCGGATCGAAGACCGGCTCGCCGAACTGCGGCTCGCGCGCGGGCTGACTGAGCCACGCATAGGCGGAGAGCCCGCCGCCGCTCGAGAGCAGAGCGCGGCTACCCGCTACAACGTAGAGGGGAAAATCGCCGGCTGGAATCGCCGCAACGACCGAGCGGGTCGCAAGATCGATCTCGATCACGCAATCGCCGAGGTTATCGGCGACGTAGGCCGTGCGTCCATCCGGCGAGACGGCAATCTGCGCCGGAAAGGCGCGATCTTGTGTTTTCGACTGCAATGCGATCGAGGTCTGTGCCGATAGCGTGCCGTCGGAATCGAGTGCGAAGACGCGCACCGCGCCTGCCGCGCCATCTGAGGCGAGCACGAGCGTGCGCGAAGCATCGTTCGGGTCGCGCACGACCGCAACACCCATGAAGAACGACGCGGACGAATCGTGATAGATGCTTGCAACGCTCATCGTCCGCAAGCTGACGACGGCCAGCGACGAGCCGAGCGCAAGTCCGGCCGGAACGCTTTGCGAGACGGCGCCTCCCATTGCGGCGGTGTTGGAGAGAATGGCGAATCGGCCGTCCGGCGAAAGCGCCATACCCAGCGTGCCGGTGCCGACGAAGAGGCTCGCGCCCGCCGGTGCGGCGATTCGACCGTCGGGAAGAATTGCATCAACGGGACGTATCCGGTCTGCTCCGGCAGGCCGATCGCCCGCGGGCGCGGAGTACGTGATGAGAGGAGCCGTTCGACCCCCCGCACCCAACAATGCGACTGCTAAAAACGCCGCTAAGACTAACCTAAACGACACGGGAGGTATGCCATTACCATTGCGGACCACGAGGACCCTGCCGTCTTAGCGGTAGCGACCGCCGTTCCGCCGTTCGAACTCGGCCAGCGCGAAGTGGTCCGGCGCATTGAATTGGCATTGGGGCCTCGCTCGCGCGAGATCGTGCGGTTGCTCCCAATGTTCGGCAATACGGGCATCGAGCGCCGGTACTCCAGCGTGCCGATCGAGTGGTACGAAGAGCTGCACGATTGGAAGGATCGCAACGACGCCTATCTCGCCTCGGCTCTCGATCTGCTCGAACGTGCAACGAGCGAGGTGCTGAAGCGCGCGCGTCGCAACGCCTCGGAGATCGATGCGATCGTCGTCGTATCGACGACCGGAATCGCAACGCCAAGTTTAGACGCGCTCTTGATGGAGCGAATGCGGTTGCGCCCGACGGTACAGCGCTTGCCGATCTTCGGCTTAGGTTGTGCGGGCGGCGTCATCGGGTTAGAGCGCGCGGCGACGATGGCGCGCCGGCGCCCGAAATCGCTCGTGCTCTTTCTCGTGGTCGAGCTTTGCGCGCTCTGTTTCCGGCGAGACGATTTCACGAAGAGCAACATCGTTGCAACCGCGCTATTCGGCGACGGCGCGGCGGCGGCGCTAATCGGCTGCGACGCGCCGGGCCCGCGCATCCGCGGCGGCGGCGAGTTTACGTGGCCCGAGTCACTCGACGTAATGGGCTGGGATGTGACAAACGAGGGTTTGAAGGCGATCTTCTCGCGCGACATTCCCGAACTCGTCACCGAGCGGCTGCACGAGGTCACCGTGGATTTTCTCTCGGGGCGAGGCCTCACGCTGAACGACATCGATCGCTTCGTCTGTCATCCCGGCGGCGCAAAGGTGCTGGACGCCTTGGAGGGCGCCTTCGAAGTCGAACCGCAACGGCTGAACGACGCGCGCGGCGTCCTGCGCGATTATGGAAACATGTCGGCCGCGACCGTGATGTTCGTCCTCGAGCGGACGCTCGCATCGCCGGAGCCCTGGCGGCGCGCGCTGCTGAGCGCACTCGGCCCCGGCTTTACGGCGGGCTTCACCCTACTGGAGAACGACTCGTAATAAGTACTCTCTGGATCGTGCTGGCGCTCGTAACGCTGCAGCGCGTGCTCGAGCTGTTCTACGCCACGCGCAACACGCGCCGGCTGCTCGCGCGCGGAGGCATCGAAGCCGGCGCCGTGCAGTATCCATTCTTCGTGCTGCTGCACGTCGCGTGGCTGGCGAGCATGGCAATCTTCATTCCCGCGGCAACCGTGCCGAACTGGTCGTTGCTGGTACTCTACGCGCTACTGCAGCCGCTGCGAATCTGGGCGATCGCGAGCCTCGGTCCGTACTGGACGACGCGGGTCATCACGCTGCCGGGAGTCCCGCTGGTCCGCCACGGCGCCTACCGCTTCTTCCGTCACCCCAACTACGTCGTCGTCTGCGCCGAGATCGCCGTGCTGCCGCTGGCGTTCGGAGCGGTCGAGATCGCGATCATCTTCTCGTTTCTCAACGCCGCGCTGCTCTCGTGGCGAATCCGCCTCGAGGAGCGCGCGCTGCTCACAAGACGCGGTCGATAGCGTCCTCGCCTTCGAGCTTCGCGGGCGTACGCCGGGCAACGCCTTCCTCCAGCGCGGCGTTTGCCACGGCCTTGGCGACCGCATCCACGACGCGAACGTCGAAGACGCTTGGAATCACGTAGTCCGCGCTAAGCTCGTCGTCGGTCACGATCTCGGCAATCGCAAAGGCAGCGGCTAACTTCATCTTCTCGGTGATGCGCCGGGCGCGAACGTCGAGCGCACCGCGGAAGATGCCCGGGAAGGCCAGCAAATTGTTCACTTGATTCGGGAAATCGGAGCGTCCCGTCGCGATGACCGCGGCGACCGGTGCCGCAACGTCCGGCATGATCTCCGGCGTCGGATTGGCCATTGCAAAAACGATGGGATCGCGGCCCATGCGCGCGATGTGCTCGGGCTGCAAGATGCCGGGCGCGGAGACGCCGATGAAGACGTCCACGCCTTCGAGCACCTCGCCCAAAGAACCGCGCCGGTTATCGCGGTTGCAGTGCTCGGCGAGCCAGCGCCAATGCGGATTGTCGTAACGGTCGGTGCGATTGAGCGCGCCGGCGCGATCGACGGGGATGACGTCGCGCACACCCGCGCCGAGCAGCATCTTGATCGTGGCCGTTCCCGCCGCGCCGCTTCCGGAAACGACGACCTGAAGATCCTCGAGGCGCTTGTTGACGACCCGCGCAGCGTTGATCAGCGCGGCTAGGATTACGACGGCCGTGCCGTGCTGATCGTCGTGCATGACCGGAATGTCGAGCGCTTCGATCAGACGATCTTCGATTTCGAAACACCGCGGCGCGCTGATATCCTCGAGGTTCACTCCACCGAAAACCGGTGCGATGCGCACCACCGTCTCGACGATCTCGTCAACGTTCTTCGTGTCGAGGCAGATCGGAAAGGCATCGATGTCCGCAAACTGCTTGAAAAGCATCGATTTGCCTTCCATCACGGGAAGCGCGCCGAGCGGACCGATGTCCCCTAAGCCGAGCACGGCGGTGCCATCGGTGACGATCGCAACCATGTTGCGTTTGATCGTAAGCTGGAAGGCCTTGCTCGGGTCGGCGGCAATCGCCATCGAGACGCGCGCGACGCCGGGTGTGTAGACCGTCGAAAGGTCCTGCCGAGTCTTTATCGCGATCTTCGGAAGGATGCGAATTTTCCCGCCGATATGCGTGAGGAAGGTGGAGTCCGCAGTAAAGACCACCCGCGCCCCGTCGATTGCCTCGACGGCCGCCCGTACGTCGTTGGCTACGGCTTCGGACGGCGCGCTGATCGTGACGTCGCGCACGACCTTGGTTCGGCCGATGGTGTGCATGTCGACCGCGCCGATCGCGCCGCCGGCATCGCCGATGGCATTGGCGAGCACGCCAAACGCACCCGGCTCGTTCGTCATCTCGATCCGAAGAACGAGCGTCAGGCTTATCGCGGGCTGAGTCATGAAGCTTCCTTAGTTACCGCTAACGGTGAGTTCGGAAACGCGAAACGACGGCGAGACGACGGCTGCGTCGAACTGCAGGTCGTTCGCGATGGCATCGATGTTTGCGAGCATCTCGGGGTACTGGCCGGCAACGGTAAACTCATCGATGGGATAGGCGAGTTCGCCGTTCTCGATGAAAAAGCCGCGCGCCCCGCGGCTATAGGTTCCCGAGGCATGCTCGGTCGCAAAGCCGATGGTATCGAGAACCAGCACGCCGACGCGGGTCGCAGCGATCATCTCGGCCAGCGAGATCGTTCCCGGTTCGAGGTAGAAGTTGTTCGGGCCGATTCCACCGCCGGTCGAGTTGCCGGTGCTGGCGACGCCGAGCTTGCGCGCGTAATAGCTATCGTAGAGAAACGTTCGCAGCTCGCCGCCCTCGAAGACGGGCGTCCGGCGCGTCGGAACGCCCTCGCCGTCAAAAGGCGAGCTTCCGAGTTTGCCCGGCAGGCGTCCGTCATCAATGATCGTGACCAGCTCGCTGCCGACGCGGCTGCCGACGCGCCCAGTCAACCACGAGTTATC
>JBAPZS010000174.1:0-3546 GCA_049285355.1 Candidatus Cybelea sp.
GCGACGACGTCATTGACGCCGAGTTCAAAGAAGCGCAGTAGACCATCACGAGCAACTTCATGTCTGACGACGAACTGGTGTTGGAGACCCAGGCCGGAGAGGCCGTCATCGACGAGGAGCGGCCGCAGCAAGCATCGCTCGAAGAGCAGCTTGCCGCGGCCAACGCTCGTGCGAATGAGAACTACGAGCGGTTCTTACTGACCGTCGCCGACTTCGATAACTACAAGAAACGCATGCAGCGCGATCTCGATTCGCTCGTTGCGGCGCGCCGGCGCATGCTGCTGGAGCGCTTTCTTCCCGTGCTCGACAATCTCGAACGCGCGCTGGACTCCAACGCGGCCGGCGAGACGCTGCGCGGCGGAATCGAACAGACGTTGCGCGGCTTCGAGGCGGTACTCGCCAGCGAGGGCGTGCGCGCAATGGATGTCAAGGGCAAACCGTTCGATCCGCGCGTTGCGGAGGCGATCGGAACGTCGGTGGCCGCCAACGGCGAGGCCGACGATACCGTGGTCAACGTCGCGGAGAAGGGCTACACGCTCGGCGACGATGTGCTGCGGCCCGCGAAGGTTATCGTCGCCAAGCATTCCGGCGAATGACCCTTCGTCCTTCAACTAAAGTGCGCCTCGGATGCCGTTGAATTTTAAGGACTACTACTCGGTCCTCGGCGTGCCGAAAAACGCCGCCGAGAAAGACGTAAAGTCCGCCTATCGCAAGCTCGCGCGCAAGTGGCATCCCGACGCGAACCCCAAGAACACCAAAGAGGCCGAGGAGAAGTTTAAAGAGATCTCCGAGGCCTACGAGGTTTTGGGCGATCCCGAAAAACGCAAGAAATACGACGTACTCGGGCCGGACTGGCAACAGGCGGCACGACAGGCGGAGCAACAGCGCCGCTATCGCACCAACGTCAACGGCGAAGAGTTCGAGTTCGATCTCGGCGACCAGGGTGCGCCGAGCGGCTTCTCCGATTTTTTCGACGTCTTCTTCTCGGGAATCGGCCGGCGCCAGACGGCGCAGGCCGGCCGCGCGATGGCGCGCCGCGGTCAAGACCTCGAGACCACGATCGAGCTCACCCTGCGCGACATCTTCGAAGGCGGAACCAAGGCGATCTCGCTGCAGATCGAGGACGTCTGCCCGCGCTGTCACGGCACCGGCACCCAGGGCGGGCGCCTCTGCCCCCAGTGTCACGGAACGGGGCGCATTTTACTCAACAAACGCTTCGAGGTGACGATCCCACGCGGCATCGGCGAGGGGCAGCGCATTCGTCTCGCAGGGCAGGGCGGCGCCGGGATCAACGGCGGCCCGACCGGCGATCTCTATCTCGTCGTACACCTGCAAGAGGATCCTACCTACATGCGCAAGGGCAGCGATCTGTACGTCGATCTGCCGGTGAGCATCTACGATCTCGTGCTCGGCGGCGAGGTTGACGTCCCCACGCTCAGCGGGCAAGTGGCGATGACGATTCCGGCGGGAACGCAGAACAATCGGCTGCTTCGCTTAACCGGCCGCGGAATGCCGCGCGTCAAGGGCAAGGGCAGCGGCGACCAATACGTTCGCCTCGTTGGCCAGCTGCCGCAGAACCTATCCGACAAAGAGACGAAGCTCTTCCGCGAGCTTGCCGCACTTCGGAACGGTAAGGCTTAGTTTTTCAACATCGCTTCGCACGCCTAAGCGCGCGACGGTGGGACTGACGTCGCATTCGCCGAAATCGTCGCGAAGCGTCTTGCCGATGAGGAGCAGCCGTGAACTCAGCATTGAAACTTGTCGCATCGCTCGTGGCGGTGCTTGTGGTGACCGCTTGCAATGCCGGCGGCTCTTCTAGTTTGCCGGGAGCGGTTGGACAAGCGCGGAGCCTCGCGCAGCCCGCCTGCCCACTAGCGTTGAACGGCGGCGTGCAGTGCTTGGTGCTCGTCGAGAAAAGGCAGCCGCGGGGCGAGACGAGCGGCTACGGCTGGACGCCGGCCGACTTTCAGGCAGCCTACAATCTTCCGTCGGCGACCAAAGGATCGGACCAGCTCGTCGCGATTGTCGATTCGTACGACAACCCGGACGTCGCCTCCGACCTTACGACCTATCGCTCGAAATTCGGCCTCGGCAGCGTTAAGTTTCGTAAGTACAACGAGAAAGGGCAGCAGAAAAACTATCCGTCGGGCAGTCCGGGGTGGGGCGTCGAGATCGATTTAGACGTTCAGATGGTCTCGGCGGTTTGTCCGAAATGCTCGATCGACTTGGTCGAGGCGAGCAGCGAGGCCAGCCCCGACATGCAGAAGGCCGAGGCGACGGCGGTCAAGCTCGGAGCGCATGTCGTCAGCAATAGCTGGATCTGCTACAGCTACTCCTGCGTGCTCGACCCGCAGTACTTCGATAAGCCGGGCGTGGTGTATACGGCGGGTTCCGGCGACGCGAGCTACGGTTTAATTGGGCCGCCGAGCACGTTCCCGAGCGTCGTCGCGGTCGGCGGGACCGTCTTATCGCAGAGCGGTTCGGGCTATAGCGAAACGGTCTGGGGCGGCGCCGGCTCCGGTTGCGCATCGGAGATGAAGAAGCCGACATGGCAGCACGATCCACGCTGCGCTAGCCGCACCGATTCCGATGTCGCAGCCGTGGCGCAGGACGTCGCCGAGTTCGACAGCTTTAGCTCGGGCGGCTGGATTACGGTCTCGGGCACGAGCGTGGCGACGCCGCTGATCGCCGGAGTCTTCGCGCTGGCCGGAAACGCGAGCTCTCAAAACGCGGCAGAGCGGCTTTGGACGCTCAAGAAAAAGAAGCGCAACAAGGACCTGCACTATATCTCAAGCGGCAATAACGGGAGTTGCGGGGAAAGCTATCTCTGCACGGCCGGAACCGAACAGTTCAAGACCTACTCGGGCCCCTCGGGCTGGGGTACCCCAAACGGAATCGGAGCGTTCTAGTCCCCGGCAACCCCTAGCGACGCGGCGCGGTTAAGTCAAGCTCAGGGTGACAATGTGACTTAACCGCAAATGGGGGAGAGAGATGATCAAAGAGATAGCGTTTACGGCGTATCCGGCGAGCGACGTCGAGAAGCTGCGCAAGTGGTACGAAGATAAGCTGGACATCAAGTTTAGCGGCCCCTACGCCGAGGACGGCGTCGAGATGTACAACGAGGCGAAGATCGGCGACGGCTACTTCAGCGTGATGACGTCCAAGTGGATCGAGCGCGAGCCAGGGAGCGCCTCGGGCGTCGTCTTCGAAGTGGACGACATCGACGAGACGGTGGCCGATCTGCGCGGCAAGGGCATCGCGATCGACGATCCCTATGCGACGCCGGTCTGCAAGATCGCATCGTTCGACGACCTTGAAGGCAACAAGGTCTCGCTCCATCAGGTAACCGTGCAACACTAGCCTGATGATGGCCGGCCACGGGCTGATGTGGTCGAACATCTATCAGCCCAACACACCGCGAGTGAAGCGGCGCGTCAACTGGAAACGGTTGGGCGCGCTCTTTGCTCCGTATTGGCGTCAGCAAGCGATGGTGCTGCTCTGCATCTTCGCGGTGTCGGCGCTCGGCCTCGCGCCTGCCTTCATCGT
>JBAPZS010000175.1:0-3444 GCA_049285355.1 Candidatus Cybelea sp.
CTTGTAACGGGGACCTGCAACATCAAACTGCCTTCGCCACGCGGCTCGCGGATCTGTTTCATGATGGAAAGCTTATGAAACGGTGGCCCCCCCGAATCTCTCGTCGATTTCGTCGCCTAATACGTACCGCGGTTCCCCCACCGATCCGCTTGGCGACGTACTCGACACTTCGCGCTCGCCACCGCTTGTCCGTAACCGTCCGGAGTCCATCGCCGTTCAGGGCGCTCGCGATCGAACCAAAGTCCAGCCCCTTCGCCCGCAGCGTCACGATCTTCCCGGCGACGGCCGCCATCGCTCGGTCGCGCAAGGTGCGCCGCGTTTCCGCGCTTTTCTGCAAGGCATCCGCTGGGAAGCCTTGGCGCGTCGCGGGGTTGCCGAGTTCAACGTCGCCCAGCATTCCGGCGATCCTGAGCGACTCTTTGATCAGGTCCGAGTGCGCCTTGGCTTCCTGTTCGGCGACGGGCTTGTGCGCCTGTAGCCATAGCCGATTGGCGTCTGGAAGGTCGAGTGCTCGAAACTCAATGCCGTCGGCCTCGAGCAGAGTCGCGATTATAGCGGGGTCGCGTGACGGCGGATACAGTCGCGCTATCAAGAGAAGCGCCCGTAACTGTCGCGCCCGGTAGATGGCCAAGGCGAGATCTGCGTGCTCGGCTGCCATTTTGTAGCCGTTCTCCCGGCAGAATTTCTCAACGTCGGCGTGCTGCGCCTCGATCTGTAGGCCACGACCGAAGCGAACGTAAGCGACAAGCGTCTTCATGACGGGATTGTAGCATGTTGCTAAACTATTGTCTGACTCGTTGCGGTCACGGGGTTGCAATACCATTAGGCATCATCGAGACTATAGAATCGCGTCATCTAGGTGTCGCTATCGGGATAAAAATCGAACAGGCCGGGGAACGCGGCGAACCTTTCGTAGGCGTTAGGACCAGGAGCAGGACCAAGATCCCTGGTCTCGTCAAACGGCGCATCGTGACCGAAGATAGCGTCATCCCCAGGATACGGCGCGACGATCGGTGCGTTGCGGGCTGCGCGACGAGCTGGAGTTTGGCGGGCGCGTGGAGCGATGCTCGGCGTGAACGGCGGCAGCTGCGCTGTCCTCGCCGTGCCGTCTGATTTTCCGATCGAGAACGCGCCGAATCTGCGGCGCACCAAAACAACGGCAGCGAGGCCGCAAGCGAAAATGCCGATCGGAACGACCCAGCCGGCTGTGCCGGACCTCTCGTAACCGCCGGTCTCATCGTCGTCGTCCACGTAGTCATAATCGTCGTCGTCCGCGTAGTCACGCTCTGCCGGTAACGTGGCGTCATCGTTGGTGGCCATCCGCGGTCCCGGTTGACGCATCGTCGAAAATCGTGGCCAGCGGTAGGCCGGGGACGCGGCTCGGGCGAGCGTGTATGTAACCTCGCCATGCATCCCAAGCTTGCCGCGGACGAGAATGCCGTCGCGGGTGAGCCCGGCTCTTGCGCGTTTTTTGGTTTTTTCGGAGAAGCCGGGGACGGCTGCGTCCAGCTGCGCGGCCGTCACCGTATCGCGCCGATCGAAGGCGCCGAGCATCGCCGCCTGGGCACGCCGCATGAGGTTTTGGACTGCCATGTGTTCTTTATTTCGGCGCACGGTGCACGCGGTGATTTCAGCGTTGGAAAAGTGGCCCTCAACGCGGTGTGGGCCAACCATGTACGTTGTTAGTCAATCTCTAAAATGGCCCACAACGTCCCAAAATGGCCCGCAACCGCTTAAATGGCCCACAACCGCAAGACTGCAAAACAACGGCGGGCCGGATCTTTATTTCTGCCGCATTTCCTTCCAAGGAAAAGGCAGCATCAGCTGAACGAAATCGGTGTCTTCGACGGAGAGGCGACTGAATAAATCTTGCGCTCCGCCGGAAGCGACGGCGCGATTCGGCAAGGCCGCCTGGGATAGCGTCGGCCTCGCGATTCGGCAAAGCCAGGCATCTTTACCCGGCCCCCGCCGCAAACGAGCTCCTAGGGCCTTAAAACGTCGCGATCCCCGGCGGCGGGCCCCGCTCTGCGCGTTTCCCGGCTTTACGGCGCCCCTGTGGCGATGGACCGGCGTTTGCGCCGCCCAGGGCACCTGGTAGCTCGCGGATCGCGGCTGCCGGACCTCGGTCGCGTAGGCAATGGCCGACGAGCGGCTCGAGCGTGATGCCGAGCACGATCACGCGCCCGAACGGATCGGCTGCTGCGCGTGAAAAAACGAGCCGGCCAGTTGTCCCAGTTGTCCCAGTTGTCCCAGTTGTCCCTGTTGTCTAAGGCGTATTTTTTACTTGCGAGGGGCTGCGAAACGTAGAATGACCGGAGGCGAAGCGAAACGCCCATATGTGACAACGTTTTTTTACGGTGGACTGACCCTCAAAAATGCCCGGTTTCGCGACAGAAGGGGCTCCGTTTTGGGGGTACCTAAAGAGTGTTTTTGGTGGCCAAAATGGCCAAGTTTTGCAGGTGTCTCACCTCGTCTCACGTCATTCTGCAACGCGCAGCTCCCTGGAGCGAGTTTTCTTTTAAACAACTGAGACACCAGGGACACCAGGGATGACTTATAGATTCCGCTTTGCGAGGCAGAACTCGCAGAGCGCCGCGTCGTCGACGCTTGGATAGTGCCCGCAGTCAGCGCACAGAGAGCCAGGCCCTCCGGAATCTTGCTCATTCGCCCCGCTCGCGTCGGGATCGCCAATTGCCCGTTGGATCTGTGCAGTTAGGCGCCATTGCGCCTTAGCGGGGAAACCCTCAAGACGATGCTTGACGCCAAGCTTTCTCGCTGCGCGATACAAGGTCGATCGCGCAATTTTTGCGTTGCCGGCGGCAGCCCAGATTTGCTCTCGTGGACGCCATTCACCACCGGCAAGAAGTTCGCATAGCAGTTCTTCGACGGCGCTGCGCTCATCCGGATCCAGAATCTGCGACATTGCGATGTCGTCTGCCGTGATCGTGCCATCGGACTGCCCGATAACCGTCTTTGGAATCGAGCATGGCCTGCCGTTATCGTCGACCGTTTCCACTATTGCGAGTTCGTACTCGAGCGCCGGCGTTGCTCCGGCCCAGTTGTGTTTGTCACTAACGAGGACGAAGCCGTGCTCCTTTTTTGGATTATCTCCGAATCGTATTGTGCTCCGCGCAAAATTCGCAAATTCGATTGAGCCGCCGGCTTGTTCGCGAGCTCGTCCACGGCCTTTCGTCGGGTGCCGCACTCCGATCCACACGAGATTCAGCTCCTTTACGACGGCATCTACCGGTGTCAGCGCGTGGCGGACCTTTGTCGCCATCTTCCCTTCGCCTTCTGGATCGATGTGTGAGAAGAAAGCATCAATATACAAGCCTGTCGCGCCTAATTCCAACGCTTTAGCTCTTAATAGCGCGGCGTGATCCGGAAGCATAAACGGCTCGGGCGTCGCATCATATTTTGCGTAGCCGATGAAGTGTATACGCG
>JBAPZS010000176.1:0-2750 GCA_049285355.1 Candidatus Cybelea sp.
ATAGACGACGTCGACAAACGGCTGATCGGTGTTGGGAACCGCCACCGAATACTTTGTGCCGTTCGACAGGTCGCCGATTGCGTTCAGACCGGTGGCGTGAAACGACTGAACCTGACCCGCTTCGAGCTTCTGATAGAACGCCCCGTAGTCGAGCCGCGTCTCACCATCGCTGGGCGCAACGAAGCGCTCGACGATAACGAAGACCGCGATAACCGCAAAGATGATGAGGATTATTGACCGGAGATGTTTGTTCACGTTGACGTCAGACCGTTTGACCCTCTCGAAGCTCCGCCAGGTACGGAAGATTGCGGTACATTTCCTGATAGTCCAAGCCGTAACCTATGACAAAGAGGTTCGGCACCGGGAGGCCCAGGTAGTCCACGCGCAGATCCGCCTCCCGGGACCCCCGTTTGTCGAAAAGCACGCAGTTGCGCAGACTTGCCGGCCGCCGGCACTCCAATAACGCCCGAAGGAACGCCAACGTATTACCTGTATCGGCTACTCCGTCAACGACCACTACGTTTCGGCCCGCTAACGGCAGGGTCGAGTCCATGACCAAGCGTGGCGCTGCCGCGTTGCGTCCTCGGGGTCCATAACGCTCCACGCAGAGGTAATCCACCGTAATCTCACACGGGCCGTCAGGCACGGTCGCCAGGGCGCGCGCGAGGTCGCTGGTGAAGCATAGCGCTCCCTTCAACACGCCGAGCAGTACGAGCGGTTGCTCTCGATAATCGGCGGCGATCTCGCCGGCCAGACGCTCGACGCTTGCCGCGATCTCGCCGGCACCGTAAATGGATGGCCCGATCGAGTGTGCGCGTTCTACGGCAGTCATTCTCCGGTAATGATACCCCGCAGCGAGCCCGCTTCGATTCTCAGCCCGATCCCAGGCTTCATAAAGTAGGTCCCGCTCCGGCCGCTTTCGAGAGCACGCACCGCGGCTTCGACGTGCGCGAAGTCAACGTCGCGCAACTCCTCGTCATTTGCGAGATGCTCGCGAACCGATCGCCGCAGGCGCGCTCGCGGGCTATCCTCCTGCTCGTGCGCGACCACTTCGGCCGCACGCGCTACCGCCCGATCCAAGGCCGGGAAGAGCGGGCGCAGATTCCCGAGCGCTTCACGCACGGCGTTGCGCCGTCGTCCGCCGTCGGCATTCGTCGGGTCGACCGCATACGGAAGCGTTCGCGCATGACAATACTCGCGCAAGGCTTCGGGCGCGACCCGTAACAAGGGCCGTGCAAGATCGATGCCCGGCTCGAACGAACGGCGAGCCGGGATTCCGCTCAAGCCTGCCGGTCCCGCGCCGCGCAACAGCGCTAAGAGTACGGTCTCGGTTTGATCTTCGGCATGGTGCGCCGTCACGATAACGGAGCAGTCCAGGTGCTTCGCCGTCTCGGTAAGCGCTGCGTAACGCGCGAGCCGAAGTCGCCCTTCATCGCGCGCGCGGCCGCCGAGAGCCACGATCTCGAGCGAAACGCCGAGTCGCGTGGCGAGCTGCAGCACGACGCACTCATCTTGCCACGCGGAGCCGCGTACCGCGTGGTTGACGTGCGCTAGCGCGATTTCGATGGTCAAGCGCGCGGCAACGGCCTGCGTCGCGGCCGCCAATGCGACCGAATCGGGTCCGCCGCTGCAGGCGACGAGTACGCGCTCGCCGGCGCGAAAGACGCCGCTTCGCTCGATCGCGAGCTCGACGTCGCGTTCGGGGCGCGCACCTCTCACGAGCGTCGTACGTGCCTGGCGATCTCGCGTTGGACGTCGCGCTTCGCGGCATCGGCACGCTTGTCCCAAAGCTTCTTTCCGCGAGCGACCCCGAGCATTACCTTCGCGATTCCGCGCGTGAAATAGAGCCTCAGCGGTACGATCGTCAAGCCCTTCTCGGCAACCCGGCTTTTCAGACGCACGACCTCGGCCTTATGCAGAAGGAGCTTGCGCGGCCGATTCGGCTCGGTGTTCGAAAAGCTGCCTTGCTTGTACGGAGGAATATGCATGCCGAGCAACCACGCTTCGTCGTCGCGAATGCGCGCGTACGCTTCACTGAGACTCACGCCTCCGGCCCGAACCGATTTAACCTCCGTACCGGTCAGTACGAGTCCCGCTTCGAGCGATTCGAGGATGTGGTACTCGTGACGCGCGCGGCGATTCTCGACGATCAATCGGAGCTTCCCAGCAGGCTTACCCGATCGTCGGCCGCCTCGAGACTGCCGCGCGAAACGAAACTGCCCTCCGCCTGAGCAAGTAGACCGCCGGCGGCATCGTAGATAGCGGCCTCGACGCCGAGGACGCCGCGTCGCTGCCACGTCACCCGCCCACGCACTTCAATCGGGGCTTCGAGCGGAACCGGCCGCCGAAAACGCACATTGACCGCCGCGGTAACACCGCGGTGTCCCGCATATCCCGCAGCATGCGCCATCGCTTCATCTAATAGTGCCATGACGATGCCGCCGTGTGCGATGCCGCGCCAGCCCTGATACTGCGGCGCCAGCGTCGAGCGCGCCACGACGCCGTCGGAATCCGCGGCGCGATCGAAGCGCAGGTGCAGCCCGATCGGATTCTCGGGACCGCACGCAAAGCAGTTTCCATCGTCGAATGGGACGCCGCTCATCGGTGAGTGCCGTGCACTAGCGCCCGACGGCCAAGCGCTCAGCGAGGTAGGCCGGTAGACCCGCCGCGCGCATCTTGCGCTGGACCTCTTCGATAGGGTAGGCATAACGGACCCATTCGACACGGCCCTGCTCGGGCTCGTAGAAAAG
>JBAPZS010000177.1:0-5072 GCA_049285355.1 Candidatus Cybelea sp.
GGCGTAGATCCCCGCATTCATCTCGTCGATTGCGAGCTCCGCCGGCGTTGCATCGCGCACCTCGACGATGCGCTCTACGTGCGGACCGCTGCGCACGATGCGGCCGAAACTCGAGGGCAAGGGCATCTTGACCGTCACGAGCGCCATGGCGGAGGCGTCGCCGGAGCCGAGCGAACCGGCCATGCCCCCGAGCAGCTCGCTCGTGACCAGCGGCATGTCGCCGCAGACCACGATCAGAGGCCCTTTGCCGGGTGCGAGCTGGTCGAGTGCCGACTTCACGGCATGTCCGGTGCCGAGCTGTTCCTCCTGCACGACGCTCTCCACGTCGAAGCCCCGCATCTCGTCGCGCAGCTCCGGATTGACGACGACGACGATCTCGCCGAAACCGGCGCGCCGCAACGCATCTAGAACGTACCAGAGCATCGGACGGCCGCAAATCTCGTGCAGCACTTTCGAACGTCCGCTCTTCATGCGCGTGCCTTTACCGGCTGCTAGAACGATAGCGCGCATCATGCAGCCACCTCGAGAACCCGCAGTGCGTTGCGCAACCGTTCACGCACCAGGTCCCGTCCTAGGAGCTCCATCGAATCGTAAAGCGGAATCGAGGTCGGACTGCCCGTGATCGCGACGTAGAACGGACGCGCGACGTCTCGCGTCTTCCTCTCGAGCTGCGTCGCGATATCCGTAATGACGTTCTCGATCCCAAACGCGTTCCAGGCCGGCAGCGCGTCGAACTCCGCGAGCGCCTGCGTGAAAGCGCGGCGCATGGACTCGGGTTCGAGCTTCGTGGCGGAAAAAGACTGCGGCGTCAAAGCCAGCCGTCCGGAGAAGAGGAAGCCGAGCAACGGCCCGAGATCGCTCAAACGCTCGATGCGCGGCGCCGCGAGCGCTGCAATGCGAGTTAAGCGCTCCGGCGGGGCGGCCCACTCACGAACGCGCTCGAGCAGTGAGGTCGAATCGAGCCGCTCGCGGAGATAGCGGCCGTTGAGCCAATCGAGTTTCGCGGTGTCGAAGACGGGACCGCCGGTCGGAACGTGTGCCACCTCAAACCGGCGCACGATCGCCGGGAGATCCATCAACTCGTCCTCGCCGTCGCGCGCCGCGTTCGCGAGCAGCGCCAAAAAATTTATCAGCGCTTCGGACAGATAGCCCATCGCCCGGAAGAAGAGGATCCCCGTCGGGTTCTTGCGTTTGCTGAGCTTACTCTTATCGGGATTGCGCAATAGCGGAAGATGCATCAATTGCGGCGGCTGCCAGCCGAAGTAGGAGTAGAGCAGCAGATGCTTCGGCGCGCTCGAAACCCATTCTTCGCCGCGAAAGACGTGCGTGATCTCCATTAGGTGATCGTCCACGACGTTGGCCAGGTGGTAGGTCGGCATGCCGTCCGACTTGATCAACACCTGCATATCGACGCTCGCGTATTCGAATTCAATCGGCCCTCGGCGCATATCCTCGACGACGCAAAAGCCTTCGTCCGGGACGCGCATACGCACCACGTACGGTTCGCCCGCCGCTTCGCGTCTAGCCACCTCTTCCGCAGAATAATTCAGGCAGTGGCCATCGTACCGCGACGGACGGCCGGCCGCGCGTTGCGCGACGCGCATCTCATCCAAGCGTTGCGGCGTACAGAAACATTTGAAGGCATGGCCCGACGCGAGAAGCTTCGCCGCGTACTCCGCGTAGATGCTCGTGCGTTCGCTCTGCCGATACGGACCGAACGGACCTCCGACGTCGGGACCCTCGTCCCACTCCAGCCCGCACCAGTGCAACGCGGCAAGGATGACGCGTTCGCTCTCGGCGGTGCTGCGCGCTTGATCCGTATCCTCGATCCGCAGAACGAACTCGCCGCCGTGCTTACGGGCAAAGCAGTAGTTGACGAGCGCGACGTATGCGGTGCCGACGTGCGGATCGCCGGTAGGCGACGGCGCGACTCGCGTCCGAACGCGGGTCACCGACACCTCGTGTCGTGTTTCACTAGACCGGGGTTCTACGCTTGCCGCACTCGCGCGATACGAAGTCGACGATCGTTTGCAACGGCGCGCCGGGCGTGAAGATCTCGCGCACGCCGAGCTCTTTGAGGCGCTTGGCATCCTCGGGCGGAATCGTTCCGCCCCCGAAAAAAACGATGTCGCCCGCCTCCTGAGCACGCAGCTGCTCGACGACGAGCGGGAAGAGCGTCATGTGGGCGCCGGAAAGAATCGACAGGCCTATGCCGTCCGCATCCTCTTGAATCGCCGTCTGAACGATCTGTTCGGGCGACTGGAAGAGCCCCGTGTAGATGACCTCCATGCCGGCATCGCGCAGCGCACGCGCGATGACCTTTGCACCACGGTCGTGGCCGTCGAGCCCCGCCTTAGCGATGACGACGCGTAGCGGCCGTTCGTTCATGTCGCATCTCGTCATGGCAGCGGCTCAAGTGAAGCGCCTCCTCGAGCTTGCGCTTTACTTGCGCGAGCGTGCGGCGCACGCGGTAGAGGTCGAGATCGGCTCCGCGCAACTCCCGCTCCATTCTAGTGTTGCGTTTCCCAAGCGCGGTGCATAAAGTCGCGAGCGCCGGAACGCACCAGCGCGACGCGAGGAGGGAGCATAGTCGTAGCTCTGTGACCGACGAGCAACAAAGCTGGTGCTGCTCCGCCGCCGCGACCCTCCGGGCTGGCCATTTGGCGGTCAGCTTTATACATCGAGCTTGGGAAACGCGACACTATAGAACCGCTTTCTCCGTATAGCGCCCGTAGACGCCGGCCATCGCGTCGATGATCTCACCCTCGGTCGCGTAGGCATTGACGCATTCGATCAGGTGCGGCATCAGATTGTCCTTCGGATCGCGACACGCCGCCTGCAGGCGTTCGAGGTACCGCTCCACCGCGGCGCCGTCGCGACGCTCGCGCACGTTTTGCACGGACCCGGCCTGTTCGCGTTCGGTCTCTTCGGTAATCTTCAGCAAGTCGATGCCTGCCGGTTCGTCCTCCTTGACGAACGCGTTTACTCCCACGATGATGCGATCGCGCGTCTCGATCGAGCGCTGATAGCGATAGCTGGCCTCGGCAATCTCCCGCTGGAAAAAGCCGGCTTCGATGGCTTCGATCACGCCCCCGTACTCGGCGATCTGCGCGAAATAGCTCTCGGCTTCGCGCTCCATCTCTTCGGTCAGCGCCTCGACGAAGTAGGAGCCGCCTAACGGATCGACGACGTTCGTGACGTTGGTTTCGTAGGCGAGAACCTGCTGCGTTCGCAACGCGATCTCCACCGACTTTTCGGACGGAAGCGCCAGCACTTCGTCCATCGAGTTCGTATGCAGCGACTGCGTGCCGCCGAGCACGGCCGCCATCGCCTCGAAGGCGACGCGCACGATGTTATTCTCGGGCTGTTGCGCGGTCGCGCTGCAGCCCGCCGTCTGGGTGTGAAACCGAAGCTGCCACGAGCGCGGATCCTTCGCGCCGTACTTCTCGCGCATGTGGCGTGCGTAGATGCGGCGCGCGGCGCGGAACTTGGCGATCTCCTCGAAAAAGTCGAGGTGCGAGTTGAAGAAAAACGAGAGGCGCGGCGCGAACGAATCGACGTCCATTCCCGCCGCCATGCAGGCTTCGATATACGCGAACCCGTCGGCCAACGTGAAGGCCAGCTCCTGCGCGGCGGTCGAGCCCGCCTCGCGAATATGATAACCGGAGATCGAGATCGTGTTCCACTTCGGCATCTCGCGGGTGCAGAACTCGATCATATCCACGATGATCCGCATGTGCGGCCGCGGCGGAAAGATCCACTCCTTCTGCGCGATGTACTCCTTGAGAATATCGGCCTGGATCGTTCCGCCGAGTTTTGCGCGGGGAATTCCCTTCTTCTCGGCGGCCGCGATGTATTGAGCCAATGCGATGCAGGCCGGGCCGTTGATCGTCATCGAGGTCGTGATGTCGCCCATGTCGATGCCGTCGAAGAGCACCTCCATGTCGGCCAGCGAGTCGATCGCGACGCCGCACTTGCCGACTTCCCCGCGTGCTTGCGGGGCATCGGAGTCGTAACCCATCAGGGTCGGCATGTCGAACGCGACCGAGAGCCCGTGCTGCCCGTGCTCGAGCAGAAAATGATAGCGCTCGTTGGTTTGCGCCGCGGTCCCGAAACCGGCAAACTGACGCATCGTCCAAAGGCGGTCGCGATAACCATTGGGGTGGATGCCGCGCGTATATGGATACTCACCGGGCCACCCGAAATCGCGAGCTAAGTCGAGCTCCGCGACGTCCTCGGGAGCGTAGATCGTCTTAAGCGGAACGTCGGAGATCGTTCGGTCGACGGCCCCGGAGCCTGGTCCGGTTCGCCGCCGGCCCTTCGCCGATGCCGTCTGCCAGCGCTGCTCTTGGTCCTCGAACTCCGGGGTCGGCGGCGCGCCGAGCCCGCTGGGACGCTCGATCATAGCAAGCCCGTCCTGAGCGCGTTGAAGAGCCGGTCCCGAGCTTGTCCCGAGCGTGTCGAAGGAGGCCATAGCGGCCGAGCTTTTCGACGCAAGCGGTCGAATCTCCCCAAGCTTGGCTAAGTGCCCTGCACGGGACGGGACACTAGAGCGTCAGCTCGGAGACGATTCGATCGGCCGCCTCGTATGGATCGAGGCCGCCGGTGATTTCGCGATCAAGCATGCGGTCGAGACGCTGCTCGATGCGTCCGAGCGCGAGCTGCCGAACCTGGTGCGTGAAAGCGTCGCGCCGCCGGTGTTCGATCTCGCCGGTCTCGTTGAGATAGACCATGTGGCGTTCGACCGCCGCCCACAGCTCCTCGATTCCGGTGCCGTCGAGCGCTTGCGTCGCGACCAACTCCGGAACCCAGCCCTTCCACTCCAGCATCTCCATCGCCGAACGAATCTCGCGCCGCAGCTGATTGGCCATCGGGTGGTCGGCCTTGTTGACCACGAAGACGTCGGCGATCTCCATGATGCCGGCCTTCAAGACTTGAATCGAGTCGCCGCTGCCGGGCTGCAGCGCAACGAGCGTCGTCTGCGCGAGCTCGGCAATCTCGACCTCGCTCTGTCCGACGCCGACCGTCTCGATGATCACGACATCGAAACCGAAGGCATCCATCAGCAAAGC
>JBAPZS010000178.1:0-7939 GCA_049285355.1 Candidatus Cybelea sp.
CCTTGCCGAGGTAGTGATCGATGCGGTAGATCTCGTCCTCGGGAAAGACGGCTTCGATGGCCTGCTGCAGCTTTCGCGCCGACTCGAGGTCCGTGCCGAACGGCTTCTCGACGACGATGCGCGTCCAGCCCTTGTCACTTTTATCGAGACCGGACTCCTTGAGCCGCTTGATGATCTCGGGGAATACCGGCGGCGGCGTCGCTAGATAGAAGAGGTGATTGCCGGCGGTTGCGAACTCGGCGTCGTTGCGCGCGAGCCGCTCTTTGAGCGCGATGAAGTGGCGCGCGTCCTTAAAATCGGCGGTCAGATAGCTGATCCGCTTGGCGAAGTCGTCCCAGAGCGGGCCTTGCGGTTTTTTGTCCGGTGACATGAAGAGATCGAGCTGCGCCCGGCAATACTCGCGGAACTGGTCGTCGCTGTATGGCGAGCGTGCAAATCCGACGAGCGCGAAATCGGTCGGTAGGGTGCCGTTCAGCCGCATCGAGTAAACCGCCGGAAGCAACATGCGCTTGAACAGGTCGCCGCTGGCGCCAAAAAAGACCGCGCTGCACGGACTCTTGATGCGGTCTGCCGGCAGCCCGGCGCGTAACGGGTTGGTCGCGGTTCCGTCCCCCGAGGGCGGCACGGTCGCGACCCCCTGCTCAGGCATGCGTCTCGCTTTTTACTGCGTGTCCGCCGAACTGATTCCGTAACGCCGCCACCACCTTTGCGCTGAACGATTCATCCTGACGCGATGCCATGCGTGCCAGCAGCGAGAGGGTGATGACCGGCGCCGGCACGTTCTCGTCGATCGCCGCTTCAACCGTCCAGCGCCCTTCGCCGGTGTCGTCCACGTAGCCGCGAATCGCCTCCAACTCGGGATCCTCGCGAAACGCAAGCACGAGCAGCTCGAGAAGCCACGAGCGAACGACGCTGCCGTGGCACCAGAGCTCGGCCAACTGTCCGAGGTCGTATTGATACGGCGAATCTTTCAAAATTTCGAAACCCTCGCCGTAGGCCTGCAGCAAACCGTACTCGACGCCGTTGTGAACCATCTTCGAGAAGTGGCCCGATCCGGCCGGCCCGACGTGCGCGTAACCCTTCGGCGGAGCCAGAGTGAGAAAGATCGGCTCGCAGTGTCGTACCTGCTGGTCGTCGCCGCCGACCATCAGGCAGTAGCCTTCCTTTAAGCCCCAGACGCCGCCGCTCGTACCGGCATCGATCAGCGAAACGCCTTTGGATTTGCAGATCTCGTAGAGGCGCAAACCGTCTTTGTAGTTGGTGTTTCCGCCGTCGATAATTATGCTGCCGGAGCCCATATCGTCGGCCAACTGCGTGATGGTATCGTCGGTCGGCGCGCCGGCCGGCACCATCACCCACGCGACCTTCGGCGAGACGGTGAGTTTGGCGACCATCTCCGGCAGGGTCGTGGCGCCGGCAGCGCCGGCGGTCGTCGCCTGCGCGACGGCATGCGGATCGCGGTCGTAGGCGATCACCTGATGACCGCCGGCGATCAGGCGCTGCGTCATGAAGTTACCCATCTTGCCCAGGCCGACCATTCCGAGTTGCATCGTAGCGGTGTCCTTTCAGCTCACGGTACGCAGCGTCAAGGCCCGCTCGACGATGGCGGGCAACTGGACGAGCCGAGGGGTGACGTCCTTCTTGAAATGGATGCGCAGACCGCGGCGGTCGCGCTTGTCGAGCGACATCCAATCGCCGAGCGCCTGCGCGGCAAGCAAGGTACGGAAGCCCACCTTCATGCCCGGGATCATCATATCGTCGGGATCGTCGGCCGTGATCTGCAGGGCGACGCAGGTATTCGGGCCGCCCTTGTGCAGCTGTCCGGTCGAATGGAGAAAACGCGGGCCGAAGCCGACGGTCGTCGCCACGCGGAATGCGTCGCGAATCTTCAGGCGCAGTTCCTGCAGCAACGCTTCATGCGTTGGATTGCGAGCGATGTAAGCGGTGATTGCTACGTAGTCGCTCGGTTTTAGCTGCGCGAAGAGCCCGGCGAACGCCTCGTCGACGTGCTTCGCCGAGATCTCCCGGCTTCCCGAGAGATAGGTAACGTCAAAGTCGTCCCCCTCGACGTTCGGTTTGGGCTCGTCGAACCTCCCATTGCTCGCATACTGCGCCAGCAGCGCGACCGTATTGTCTTTCGACTCCTGCACGTTGGGTTGATCGAAGGCGTTGATGCCGAGAATGACGCCCGCCGCCGCAACGGCTATCTCCCAGAGATAGAACTGCTCGCCGATATCGTACGCGTCGTTCATTGCCAGGCGAATCACGGGATGATGGGTTTCGAGCAGACGCAGTTTCTCGGCAACACCCGGTTCGGGATCCGGTAGATTGGCCCCGACGTAGACGAAGAGCCGATCGTCGGAGTAGTCCTGCGGCGAGCCGAGCGGCTCGCCCTCAATCGGAACGATTCCTTTGCCGAGTTTGCCGGTGGATTCGGCGATCAGCTGTTCCGCCCACGCTCCGAAGGCCTTTACCTGCGGATGCGTGACGATCGTCAGTTTGTCACGGCCGTTGATCGCTAGGCCGCCGATTGCCGCCCCGAAACGTACTCCGGGAGCGGTTCGCGGGTCGACGATGCTGGCGTTGGCGTGCATCGCGCCCAGCGCCCGGTCGAGCAGCAGATTGATGTCGTAGCCGGCAATCGCCGAAGGAGCGATGCCGACGAAGGAGAGCGCCGAATAGCGGCCGCCGATATTCGGATCGTTTCGGAAGTCCTCGCGGAACGACGCCTCTTTGGCCTCTTTGTCGAGCGAGGTCCCCGGGTCGGTGATCGCCGCGAAGTTCCGTCCGGCCGCCGCTGCTCCCACCTGTTTGGTGACTTTTTCGTGGAAATACGCATAGAACGCGTTCGGTTCGGTTGTCGTACCGCTCTTACTCGAGATGATGAAGAGCGAATCGGCGATTGCGATCTTTGCCTCGAGCTCCTTGATCTGCTGTGGACAGGTCGAATCGAGCACGAACGACTGCGGGTAACCCGGCGTGCGTCCAAAAGTGTCGGCAATAATGTCCGGCGCGAGCGAACTGCCGCCCATTCCGCACACGACCGAAAAATCGAAATGCTCCTTCGCCTCATTCGCAAACGAGCGCAGGCCGGGCACATCCTCGAGCATGTGCTGTTGGATGTCGAGCCAGCCCAAGGATTTCTTGATAACGGCGATGTCGTCGGGCTGCGTGGACCACAAGGTCGCATCGTGGGCCCAGATGCGCTTGAGAAAGTCGGCCGAAACCAACTCTTCGAGCGCGCCGTCATACAGCGGCTTCGCGTCACCCAATGCGAGCTGCACGCGCTCGGCGCCGCCCGACTCCAGGAGTTTCTGTTTGTAGACGATCGCGCCGAGCAGCGCGGCGAAGGAGTCGGAGAAGAGCCCAACGCCCTCGACCTGAAGATCGTGCGTCACCTCGAAGAGCGATATCTTGGCATCTTGCAGCGCGCGCATCTGCTCGTTTGCCGCGCGCAGATCGCTCTCAACCGTGTCGGCGACCACCTCTCCGTGGTCGAGTAGGGCGTCGAGCGTGGCCGTCGGCATCGTGTTGACGGTGTCGGGTCCGACGACGGTCTCGACGTACATCAGATCGGGATAGTGCGGATTCTTCGTTGAGGTCGAGGCCCAGAGGGGACGCTGGACCGCGCCGCCCTTCGCGCGTACCGGGGCGAAGTCGTCTCCGTAGAAGATCTCCTTGAACTTCTGATACGTCAGTTTGAGATTCGCGATGCCGGTCTTGCCGAGCAGCGGCTCGAGCTTTTCGCCTTTGGCTATGCGGTCTTGCAGAAGCTTGTCGATGGCCGTGTCGATCCGGCTGACAAAGACCGAGTTGACCGAACGAATCCGGTCGATCGGTTTGCCCTCGGCGATGCGCCGCTCGAGGCCGTTTACATAGGCTCGGGCAGCCCGCTCGTACATCTCGACGGAGAAGATCAGCGTCACGTTGATGTTGTAGCCGCGATAGATGGACTCTTCGATCGCCGGAAGGCCGGCCTTCGTGCCCGGTATCTTTATCATCACGTTTGGGCGCGCTACCCGTCGCCACAACTCCTCGACCATTGCGATGGTGCCCGTCGCGTCATTTGCCAACAGCGGCGAGACTTCGAGGCTAACGAACCCGTCGTTGCCGCCCGAGGACTCGAAGACCGGGGCAAATGCATCGCATGCGCTCTGGATGTCCTGGATCGCGAGATCCCAGAAGAGCGCGTCGGCGCTCTTTTCGGAGCCGACCAGCGTGGTGAGCTGTTCGTCGTAGTCGTTGCCGGCGCCGATAGCCTTCTCGAAGATCGTCGGATTGCTCGTCATTCCGCGCAGGCCGGAATCGATCAGTCGCTTGAGCTCGCCCGATGCGAACATGCTGCGACGAAGGTTGTCGAGCCACACACTCTGCCCGTCGTCGAGCAGTTGTTGGATCTGGTTTTTCATCGGTCTCTCCTAAGTAGTGTCGTGCTTAACGGGCGGCGAGTGCGAACTTTTCGAGGGCGAGTTCGGCAACGTTCTCCGGCGTGAATCCAAAGAAGCGCGCGACGTCGGCGAGCGGTGCCGACGTGCCGAAGCGATCGATCCCGAATGCGAAGCCGCGATCTCCAACGTACTTCGCCCAGCCCATCGTCGCGCCGGCTTCGAGCGACATGCGGGCCGAAATAGCTGGTGGCAACACCTCGTCACGGTATGCCTGCGGCTGGGCATCGAACAACTCCCAGCAGGGCATCGAAACGACGCGAGTCCTTATGCCCCGCTCTTGCAGAATTTTCTTGGCGTCCACGGCAAGCGCGACCTCGGAGCCGGTCGCGATGAGGACGAGATCGGGCGCACCGCCGTCGGCCTCGGAGAGGATGTAGGCGCCGCGGTCGACGGCCGCATCGCGGGCGCCCAAGAACGGCAGCTTTTGACGGGTAAGAACCAGCGCCCACGGCGCATCCCTGCCCGCGACGGCGAGCTTCCAGGCCTCCAGGGTCTCCAACGAATCTGCCGGACGGACGACGTAGCAGTTAGGCGTAGCGCGCAGCGTCGCAAGCTGTTCGATCGGTTGATGCGTAGGCCCATCTTCACCGAGCAAGACGGAATCGTGCGTGAAGACGTAGATCGAGTGAATCTTGGTCAAGCACGCCAACCGAAACGACGGCTTGAGATAATCGAGAAAGTTGAAGAAGGTGGCGGCAAACGGAAGCAATCCGCCGTGCAGCGCAATACCATTGCTGGCGGCCGCCATGACGTGCTCGCGGACGCCGTAATGAATGTTCCGTCCGGCGTAGTTACCCGGCTCGAAATCCCCAAAGCCTTTCAAGTACGTCTTGGTGGATGGATCCAGGTCCGCCGAGCCGCCGACCAGCTCGGGCAGACTCGCTGCAATGGCGTTCATGACGATGCCGCCCGCATCGCGCGTTGCCACGCTGCCGTTTTCCGCATTGAACGTTGGCCAAGGGAGATCGCTAGGAACTTCGCGACGCAACGCGCGCTCGAGATTGGCAGCCAAATCCGGGTTTGCCCGGCTCCACAGGTCGTAACTCGCGCGCCAGCTCGTCTCCAGCTCGGCGCCCTTTTCCCCAACCCGTCTGAAGAACGCGAGAACGTCGTCCGGCACGTAAAAGTCGGGCTCGAGCGGCCAGCCCAACTCTTCCTTCGATTTGCGCACGTTGTCGGGGCCCAGCGCTTCGCCGTGCGCGAGATAGTTATCTTGGCGTGGCGAGCCGTAGCCGATGTGCGTGCGCACCGCGATAAAAGAGGGCCGGTCGGTCACGTTTTTTGCGACCTCGATTGCTTGGTCGATCGTCGCGACGTCGTTGCCCTTGTCGATACCGATAAACTGCGTGTGCCATCCGCTGGCATCGAAGCGCGCGATGGGATCGTCGGTCAGCGTGATGTCCGTCGGACCGGCGAGCGAGACTTGGTTGTCGTCGTAGAGGACGATGAGCTTACCGAGCTTGAGATGCCCGGCGAGTGAGATTGCCTCTTGACTGATGCCTTCCATGAGATCGCCGTCGCCGCAGATGCAATACGTGAAGTGATCGACGATGGGTTGGTCGGCGCGATTGTAAACCGCGCCCAGGTGTGCCTCGGCGATCGCGAAGCCCACCGAGTTACCGATTCCCTGCCCAAGCGGCCCGGTCGTGGCCTCGACGCCGGGGGTGTGCCCCGCCTCGGGGTGTCCGGGCGTCTTGCTGCCGAGCTGGCGAAAGTGCTCGATGTCGTCAAGCGTTACGTCATAACCCGTGAGATAAAGAAGCGCGTAGAGCAACATCGAACCGTGTCCGGCCGAAAGGATAAAGCGATCCCGGTTCGGCCACGCCGGATCTTTCGGATTGAAATGCAGGTGGCGGGTCCAAAGCGTATACGTCATCGCGGCGGCCCCCATCGGCATGCCGGGATGACCGGAGTTTGCCTTTTGAACCGCATCGACCGCAAGAAAGCGGATGGCGTTGATTCGTTGCTCGTCGGCGGGCGAGTTCGGCACGAAATCTCCTCTCCTGGTGACGGGTTTATGATAATGCGCTTTGTCCCATGCGCCCCCCTGTGCTCGGGGCGGTACGGCGGGGGCGCGCTTACCCGGTGCCGTACTCCGCTTCCCGTGACCGTAGACGAACTTCAATCGCGAATCGTTGCACTGGCGCAAGGTGACGGCGATCTCCGTGGACGCGCCGGGCGTGCCGTCGACCGGGTAATCGCGATGCTCGACGAGGGCGAGCTACGCGTTGCGGAGCCGCGCGACGGCAGCTGGGTCACGAACGTTTGGGTGAAGCAGGCGATTCTGCTGTACTTCGCGCGCCGCTCGGTTAGATGGATCGGTGACCGCACGAGCGATGCCCTCATCTACTACGATAAGCTGCCGGTGAAACGCAACTACAAACGTTTCGGCGTTCGCTGCGTGCCACCGGGCGTGGCGCGCTACGGAAGCTTTTTGGGGCGCAACGTCATCCTGATGCCCGGATATGTAAATATCGGCGCCTACGTCGATGAAGGCAGCATGATCGACACCTGGGCGACGGTCGGGTCGTGCGCGCAGATCGGGAAGAACGTTCACCTCTCGGGCGGCGTCGGAATCGGCGGGGTCCTCGAGCCGCCGCAAGGCGTTCCGGTGATCGTCGAGGATGGTGCCTTTCTCGGTTCGCGCTGCATCGTGGTCGAGGGTGTATACATCGAGCGCGAGGCGGTGCTCGGCGCCGGCGTAGTCTTGACCGCCAGCACCCCCATCGTGGACGTGCGCGGAGCGGAGCCGGTGCGAAGCAAGGGATGCATTCCGGCACGCGCAGTCGTGATTCCGGGAACGCTGCCGAAACAGTTTCCCGCCGGCGAGTACGCGACGCCCTGTGCGCTGATCGTCGGCACGCGAGGCGCGTCCACCGATCTCAAAACCTCGCTTAACGCCGCGTTGCGCGAACACCAGGTCGAAGCGTGAATCCGCGTCTATCCGCCATAACACCTTCGCTCATCCGGCAGCTTGCCGCGAAGAAGCGACCGACCTCGATCGATCTCGGATTGGGCGAGCCGACCCTGCTGCCGCACATGGAGCCCTTCGAGACGGCGCTCGAGCGCGTTCGGCGCAGCGGCGTGAAGTACACGCCGAATGCCGGCGACCCCGAGCTGCGAGCGGCGATTGCGCGCCACTATCGTTATCCGCAGATGGAGCGCGCCGAGAGCGTCTGCATTACCATCGGTTCTCAAGAGGCGATGTACGTGACGCTCAAGACCCTGCTCGATCCGGCGCGCGACGAGCTCCTCGTCGTCGAGCCGGCCTTCCCATCGTACGTCAAGATGGCTGCGCTCGAGGGGGTTAGCGTTCGACGCGTCCCAATGCGCGAAGCGGAAGGGTTCGCGTTCGACGCCGACCTGATCGCCGGTGCGATCGGCGAACGGACCCGCGCGATCGTTATCTGCTCGCCCTGTAATCCCACGGCCCGCGTCATCTCGCTCGATGCCGCGAAATCGCTCGTCCGAGTATTGGAGCGGCGCGATGG
>JBAPZS010000179.1:0-11930 GCA_049285355.1 Candidatus Cybelea sp.
GCATCGCCGGCAGCGTCGCGTAGGTCAGCAACCAAACGATTTGCGCCTGCGAGTTGAGCGCGACGTACATGTTGAAGAGGTAGGCGACCGAACCGGCAATCCGCGCGGCCTCGCCGATCCACGGCGCGACGCTGCGCAGGCAATAGTACATCGAGGCCAGGCACCCCAGGTAGACGGCGAAGACGGCGAAGCGCTGCGCGAAGTCCTGCGAAACGTGAAAGATCTCGGCTACTGCGTAGAGCCACGCGTACGGCATCTCGTAGGGGAACCAGTAGCCCGTGTGCGTACCGAGATAGAGAGCCGGATTCCACGCGTGCAGCAGCGACCAAAGAAACTTGAGCGGGTCGAGATGAAGGTCCGCTTGACCGTCGTTGAGCTGAACGCCGCTGCCGTATCCGCTCGTCACGAGCAGAGCAAGCGCGATAAAGAGCGCCGGAACGAACGCTCGGCGCAAAGTCTCTCGATCGAGCCATCGCACCATCACTGGTGTGGCGGCCGGAGCGGTCTGCTCCCTCACGAGTGAGCCTTTCCATAAAGCCTGAACGGACCTTCCAAGGTGAGCTGCTGCTCGACTCGCGGCGTCGCGAAGAGCGCGTCAACCTGCGCGGCCACCGCATCGAGTTCGATGTCCTGCACGATGCAACGGTAATCGAGGCGCCGGACGCACGCAAAGCCGGAGGAGCCCTCATCGTGACAGGCCGGGCAGAGCGAGGGACGCAGTGCCACCGCCTGACCGATCGGCGCGCCGCGAATTTCGCTCGTCATCCCGTAGAGCGCTAGGGTCTTCACTCCAAGGCCCGCGGCGAGGTGGCTGAAGCCCGCATCGTTACCGACGAAGACCTCACACTCGGCGAGCCGGCGCGCGGCCTCCTCGACCGGCCGCCGGACGATGCTGATGCGCTCGATTCCGCGAAAGTCATGCTCTGCGCGCGCCGCCTCTCGTTCTTCATGCGGTCCGAGAAAAAAGCGCACGCGGCGCCCGCTCTTCAGGTTTCGCAACGCGAGCGCGACGAACCGTTCGTACGGCCAGCGCTTCGCGTCGTTTCCTTTGTACGCCATCGAGCCGGGATGGATACCGAGCAGACCGCCGATGCGGTTGCCGCGCCAGCTTGCGGGAATCCAGTATTCGAGATCCTCGCTTCCGGCTTCGAGCCCCATCGCGCGGGCCAGGCGCCAGTTCTCGGCTATGCGATGGCCGCCGCGCAGTGCGACGCGATCGTTACGGGTCGTGCGCGCGACGAGGGTGGCAGCGCCGCCGTACTCGTGCAAGTAGAGCCGCTTCGCGCCTGCGCCGCGAGCGAGTGCCGCATACTGCCAACGGGTTGCCGGAAACGGCAGGACGCACACGTCGTACCGGCGCGGCCGCAGCCTCGAGAGCGCGCGCAACAGATCGCGCGGCGTCGGGCGAAGCGGAAGCTGCGCAACGTCCCCCACGATGCCCAGCGCATAGAGATACTCCGTGACGGGATCGTGCCACGTCAGCGCGTCGATCGACCACGCGCCACGGTGCAGACCCCGGAGAATCGGGCCTGCGGCCAGGGCGTCGCCAACCCCTGGTAGCAGCAGCACCAGCGCGGAACCTCGAGCCAATCCGAGCTTACTCTCCGATAGCGACGGGAACGACTATTTCGTGCGAACCGGCACGTGCGATGCCGGTCGAGAAGCGTTCGGGCCGGTCGTAGTAGCGTACGATACGCATTCGATAGAAGATCGCCAAGGTGTCCAGGAACACATTCCAGACGGCGGGCAGGCGAAGCCGGCTGCAAACGCGCTTGAAGTTTACCTCGACGGGCGCTTCGGTGATCTTGTAGCCGAAGTGGTGGGCGTTTGCCAGAAGCTCGAGATCGAAGGCGAACCGCTTGACCAGCACTCGCGGGAGCACGTGTTCGAGCACCTCCCGCTTAAAGAGCTTGATGCCGGTCTGCGTGTCGCGCACCGGCAGCCCGAAAAGCGCGCGTACCAGGAGGAAGTAAATGAAGCTATAGATCCGTCGCAAGCGCGGATACTCCACCCGCGACTCCGGATGGAACTTCGAGCCGATTACCACGTCGGCGCCGCTGTTCGTCATGATCTCAAAGAACTTCTCCAACTGCTCGGGGTGCAGATCCATATCGGCGTCGAGGAACGCGACGTACTCACCCTTCGAGTAGGAGGTCCCGCAGATGAGGGCGTTGCCCTTGCCTTGGTTGAGCCGGCAGCGGACGATGCGAACGCGATCGGGCCAGACACGCAGCGCCTCGATCGCTGCGGTGTGGGTTCCGTCCAAACTTCCGTCGTCGATGACGACGATCTCAAAATCAATTCCGAGGGCGCGCATCGTTTCGACCGTTTCGCAGACGTTCTCGGCAATCGAGTAAGCCTCGTTATACGCCGGCATCAAAATGGAGAGCATCGCCTTGCATTTTTGGCGTTCTGGAAAAGCCGAGCCTCCCCGAGAAAAGTTGATCGTGGTCATCCTTCGTCCTTCGACTTCGCTCAGGATGACAGAGCGGGAGTAATGGTTCTAGGCAATGGGGGCTTCCCGGTTCTCGGGCGGGCTAACGAGGTTGCGCTCGAATTTCGCGACGATCGTGTGCCAGGCGAGACCGAGCTCCGCAACGTTAAGCAGGCGCGCGAACGCGACGAAGACGGCGCCGCCGATCGCGATTTGACCGAAGAGGAACCAGGCGCGTGAAGCGAGCGACGCCTCGGGCGTCACGCCGAGGGCCCCAATCCAGTGCAGCGCCGCGAGCATCGCCAGCGAGCAGATCGCGACCTTCGCAATGGAGAGCAGCAGCGCGCCCCAATCGATGCCCGAGACGAGGCGCGCGGTCAGCATCAGCAACAGCACGGCCTGCACCGACTGACTAGTGGAGTTGGCAAGCAAGAGACCGCGGGCCCCAAGGCTCGGCAGCCAGACGAGCGAGAGCAGGACGTTGAGCACGACGGCTATCACGGAGATCGTAACCGGCCACAGTGTTTCCTTGCAGGCGAAACAGCAGCGCGTCAGCACCACATTTGCACCCAGTGCGATCAAACCGACCGCGGCGTAGGGCAATAGACTCGCAGTCAAATCGGTCGCACCGGCCTCGAACGTGCCGCGCTCGAAGAGCGTTTGCACCATGGGGTGGGCCAGGACGATCAGGGCACAGGCCGACGGAATCGTGATGAAGTTCACCAAGCGCAGGCCGGTGACGACGCTACGCGCGACGCCGCGGCGATTCTCGCGCGCGAACTGCGCGGCCAACAGCGGAAAGATCACCGTTGCAATTGCGGCCGCAAAGATCTGCTGGGGAAAGTTGACGAGCTTCGTCGCGTAGTTCATACCGGCGATGTATCCCGGCGCGAGCGTCGAGGCAAAGAACCGGTCGAAGAAGAGTGCCAGCTGCCCGGCGGCGGAACCGACGATGATCGGACCGAGAAGCATCCAGATCTTCTTCAGTCCCGGATGGTGCAGATCGATGATCGGGCGATACCGCCCGATCGAGAGAAATGACGGAAGCTGCACGAGCATTTGAGCCGTCAGGCCAAGCGCGGTCCCCAGAACCAGGGCGTAGATGTCCATTTTGTGGCTGAGCAGCACGACGCACGAAATCGTCACGATGTTCACGGCGACGCCGACGAATGCGGCGGCGCGAAAACGATGGTAGGCGTTGAGCATCGCCGTGAGCACGCCGCTCAGGCTGACCGCGACGATGCTCGGCATCAGCCAGCGCGTCATGTGAATGGCCACACCCATCTGGGGCGCGGGGAAGCCGTGCGCGATGATCGGCACGTACCAGCTCGCCGTAAAGAAGCCCACCAGAGCGCAGGCCGTCACGACGATCGCCAGGATGTTGAACGTCGTGTTGGCCAGGCGCCAAGCCTCGTCTTCCTCGCGGTGCGCAAGATACTCGGAGAAGGTCGGAACGAGCGCGCTCACCAGCGCACCGTTGAAGACGCCGAAGAGAATCGTCGGGATCGTCGCGGCGGCAAGGAAGGTATCCATCTCCCACCGCGTTCCGTAGTAGCGCGCGCTGACGACCTCGCGCATAAAGCCCAGCAGGGTCGACGCAAGCGTCGCCCCCATGATAAAGAACGTGGAGCCGGCGATGGAGATTCGAGGACGCGGCCGTTGCGCCGGAACGGCGCGCAGGTGAGGCTTAATGCGCTCCGTCCCTCCGTAAGACTGCCGGAAGCGTCTTTGCGATGATCAGGAGATCGGCGAGCGGCGTCCACGTATCGACGTAGTGGTTGTCGAGTTTCATCCAGTGCTCGAACGAAACGTCGCAGCGGCCATTGATCTGCCAGAGGCAGGTTATGCCCTGCGGAACGCTGAGACGGCGCTTCGCAAACGCATCGTAATGCTCGACCTCGCTCGGCAATGCCGGTCGCGGACCGACGAGCGACATGTCGCCGAGCACGACGTTAACGAGATTGGGAAGCTCGTCAATGCTCGTGCGCCGCAGGAATCGTCCGAGCGGATGCAGCCTCGGGTCGTTGCGAATCTTGAAGACCGGACCGTCGACCTCGTTGAGGTGCATCACGCTGTGGCGCAGCTCGTGCGCCCCGTTGACCATCGTGCGCAGCTTGAACATCTTAAAGCGGCGTCCGTCCATGCCGACGCGCTCCTGCGCAAAGAACGGCGTCCCCGCGGTCACGGCGGCGATCGCGAGCGACGCCAAGATGACGATCGGCGCGCTGACGACGAGCATAAGGCTGCCGGCCAGGACGTCGACCCAACGCTTGAGCGCCGGCCAAGATTCGGGAACCTCGCGCTCGCTGGGAACGCCGATGGCTACCTGCATCGCGTTCATGACAAGAGCGCTCGCTCGACCGTTTGCCCCACGTGTGCGAGTCCTTCGAGTTCGCCCAGCATGGCGCCTCGGGAGGCGCTCAGATGCAGGAACGGCACGTGCTCGCGGGTGTGGTCCGAGCCCGGAGCGGTGGGATCGCAGCCATGATCGGCGGTGAGGATCAGCTCGTCAGCGCTTCGCAGACGCGCCTCCAACGCCGGCAAGAGCGCATCGAACTCTTCGAGCGCCGTACCGTAACCGCGAACGTCGCGGCGATGGCCGTACTTCGAGTCAAAGTCGTTGAGATTCGTGAAGATGAAGCCGTGGTCTACTCGGTCCAGCAACTCAAACGTCTTCTCCATCGCTTCGCGGTTGTCGGCGACTCGTACGGTCGTCGAGATCGACCGCCCGCAGTATATGTCGCAGATCTTTCCTACTGCGTGCACCTCGACATTACCCGTTCTGAGCTCGTCGAGCAAATTAAGGGGCGGCTCAGTCGCATAGTCTCGCCGATTCGGCGTCCGCCGGAAAGCCCCCGGTTTGCCCACGAACGGACGCGCGATGACCCGATTGACGTTGTGCGGCGGCCGGAGCATCTCGCGCGCTTTTTCGCTCCATTCATAGAGCCGGTAGAGCGGCACGACCCCTTCGTGAGCGGCTATTTGAAAGACCGAATCGGCCGACGTATAGAGGATGGGGCGCCCGCTCTCCATGTGAGCGGCACCCAACCTTTCGATGATCTCGGTCCCCGAAGCGGGGACGTTTCCAAGCGGCGGCTTGCCCGCGATCTCGGTAAACATAGCGACGACCTCGACCGGGAAGCCGTTCGGATACGTGGGAAAGGGCACGCTGGTCGTGATGCCCATCATCTCCCAATGGCCGGTGATGGTGTCTTTCCCGCGGCTTCGCTCGCGCAGTCGAGCGACCCGCGCGCGGGGCTCGGATACGGGAGCGACGCCGCGAATCGGCGTCAAGAGGCCGAGGCCTAGGCGTTCGAGATTCGGCAGGTGCAGGGAACCAAGACGTCGCGCAACGTTGCCGATCGTGTTGACGTCCGGCGAATCACCGTATGCATCGGCATCGGTAAGCGCACCGACGCCGCCTGAATCAATCACGATAGTGACCACACGCTTCATCCCTTGTCGATCGGCGGTTCGGTCTCTTGAAAGACACGCCTTCTCGCCGTCGAAACGCTTGCGACCGTGCCACGGATCGCATTATCGGCGACGCTCGTTGCGCTGACGTTTATCGCAGCGGGCGCCGCGGCGCGGGCTCAGACTGCAACTCCGCCGCAGACGCTTCTATACCTGAACGCCAAGCGCGTCGAGTTCTATTACGACCGCTTCCTGCTGGAAGCCGACGGCAACGTGCAGGTGAAGACGAGCGACGGATTCACGGTGACCGGCGATACTTTTTCGATGGATTTGAAGCTCAACCGGTTCTTAGTAGCGGGTCACGTGACGCTGCACGACGCGACCGGAACGGTGAGCGGCGCCGCCATCGCCGATTTCCTCGATTTCGAGCGGATCTATTTCGTCCCGGTGACGACCGAGCCCGACCGCTGGACCTTCCTGAACGGTGACCTCGCGCACCCCGCAAAGGGCCGCGAGATGCCCGGCGACGCCTTCTACTTTCCGGCGATCAACCAGCATCCCAGCATCACCGCCAGCAGCGCCGTCGTCGACACGAAGACCTACGTGCGTTTCCTCGGCGCGAACGTCGTCGTTGGCGGCGCCCAAGTTCCCCTAGGAAGCGACGTCGTCAACTTCTCGTCGAATCAATACTTCGCCCAGAACACGCTCTCCGGCGCGAGCGTGGATTTGACGTGGAACGTGGCCGGGAGCCCAAATGCGCTGACCGCGGTCCACCTGCGGTACGACCCGACTTACAAGACGTACGCTTCGGTGGAGCAGCACTTCGTCGGCGCGCACGACTACGCGATCTTCTCGGTGAATCCGGCAACGCGCGCGGAGAAGTGGTGGAATACGATGCTCTACGAAAAGCTCGGCAGCCGCTTCCAAATCCAGACGTTCACCCAAGTCTATACGCAACAGGTTTACCTGGGCGAGCCTTCGGCCGCGCAGCAGACGACGTATATGAACGCGACCTATGCGATGCCCCATTCCTACCTGCAAGCGACGTCGCAGCTGACCAATTACAATCTGCTGGGGCCCGACTCGCTCTACGTGACGAAATCCGTCGCCGGCAGCTTAGACCATCCGTCCCAAGTTCAGCTCTCGTCAACGAGCTTTCAAAATAAGGTCGGCAAACTTCCGCTCTTCGAGCAGATCTATGCCGGCTACGGCTTCAACCACGACACCGTGGGGGGCGACCAGTATAAGCAGGGGAGCAATGGGATCCCGCCGATTCCGGTGCCGGGCCTGCAAGCCTACGGCGCGCCCTGTCCGGACCAGCACACTGTAAAGAATCCACCCCCTCCACCCCAATATTTCTGCCCGGTCTATACGACGATCTGGAATACGGTTGCGGGTTTCAACCTCTTCACCCCTTCGCTCAAGTTGAACGATCCGCCGAGCCCGTACCAGACCTTCTATTTCAACGCGAGCCTTACGAAGCAGCGTCAGTGGAACTCGCTGCCGCACTATATCGACACGACGCTGTTCAACGCGACGATCAGCCGGCAGTACTCGCGTTCGATCCATCTGTTTTTGGGCTATCAGATCCAGAACGTCGGAGACCGCTACATAAATGGCGGCTACCAGCAGTGCATCGACCCCGGCACGCCCTCGTGCCCCGACAGTTTCACCGCATTTCGCGGCCTTTCAACCTTTCGAACCACGAGCCTCGGCTTTAACGCGCTGCCGAATCCGGACTTCAACTTTTCGCTGCTCGTGCGGCATCACGACGACTTTCCGGTTCCGGTACCCGGCCTCTTCACATTCCCGCCGAACAACATCTTGGGTCAGCCGCTCTATTCATACTTTCTCGGCGAGCCGCCCAACGATGTCACCGGCGAGATACGCTTCAAAGTCCTGCCGCACGGCCTGCTGGACATTTCGCGAACGTTCTACTGGTATGGCAACCACTACTCCGACGAGTTCTGGCAACCGAACTTCGTCGTTCAGCTGTTGCCGATATGACCTCAGCGGTCGAACCGCTTTAGGACCACGACTCCGTCGTCGTCGCTCGTTATACCGTACGCGTGGCGGGCGAGGGCCGCTCGTACGGCCGGCTCGTCGGTTTCGTGCCAGCGCGCCGAGTAGTGTGCGCGGTCGTAGACGAACCAATGCTGGCCGTTAAAGTCAATGGAGGCATTCGGGTCGAGGCCGAGATGGGCGAAGATCTCATCCTCGGCTCCAACGTCCGCCGTTGGCGGTAGCCGCCGCAAGGTCGCTTCGAGCAACGCGTCGTGCGCACTGGGTCGCCGGTAGAGGTAATACCAGTATTCCATCGGACTGGCCCAAATCGCGACCCACACGGATACCGCGGCGGCGCCGACGACGAGCGCCTTGGCCAACTGCGGCTTGTAGGCTTTCAATCGAGCGGCGCCGTCAACGAATGCCGCTAGCGCGAAGCCGGTCAGCAGGGCGCTGTAGTGCGCGCCGGGCGCGAGCGTGACCGGTTGGCTGGAGGCGAGGATCTCGACAAACCCTGGAATCAAGAACAGCCCATAACGCGAGATACACGGAAGAAAAGCGAGCGGGGCAAGGATGCACAGCGCGTACCATATGCGTGGAGAAAGCACGAACGAAACGGAGCTATAAAATCGTAACAGCTCGTACGGAACGTGTAGATTGAGCGCCGGGCGTACGACGGCAAAATAGATCAGCGCCATCGCGAGCGCCAAGCCGGATACGAGCCATCCGATACGTCTCGCTTGGACGTCATCGCGCGCGGTTGCCGCGAACAGCGCACCGTTTGCGGCAAGGATGACGAACTGATCCTCCTTCGTGCAGAGCAGGAGCAACGCGGTCACTATGCTCATCGCCCAGCGTCGCCGGTCTAAAGCGTAGACCAACGTGGAAGAGAGAAGCGGTACGAAGGCCATCTCGTGGAAATCCCCGACGCCGTTTGCCCACAGGATTGGATAGAGTGCCGCAACCGCCGTTACGGCAAAGGCCGGCGCTGGGGCGAACCTCCTTCGCGCCAAGCCCCATATCGGGAAAAGAACGGCCGCCACCAGGACGGCTTGAACGTACTCGAGCCCGGCCGGACCGAACGCGCGAAGGAAGGGCCACGCAATAGCGACGATCGGAGACCAGTGGACGAGGAGATGATTTACGTTCCCCTCCGCAGTGCTTGAAAATCCGCGGCCAAGCCCGGCAACGACCTGAGTAAAGATGCCGAGATCTACGCCATTTCGGAAGATCGCGAAGCGCCATTGGACGATCGCGCAGAGCGTCGCCGCTAACGCGAGAAAGAGCGCCCACACGAGAGCACTCCAAACTGGAGCAGCCGCCGGCCGCTTCATGCTTGCCGCGATTGGCCCCGAGGCAAGCGATTCCTGGAATGGTTGGGAACCGGCATTTCGCGAAGCTACGCGTATATGATGCGTAAGCTGCTCTGCATCGCCGGCGCCGTGCTCGCCATCGCGCTGGTCGCGGCTGGTCCGACAATCGTCGTGAGCGGGCAGCTCCTCGCCTTCCAAGGCGGCTTCGTCTTCTTTACCACGGGTGACGGATTCCGCGTCGCGCCCGACGTGGCGATTCGCGATGCAAAGACGGGTGCGGCAACCGCGCTGCTTCCGGCGCCGCGCGTTTGGGCGCGCGCAACGTTCGATGCATCGGGAACCGTGACCGAGCTCGACCTATCGCGCTCGCCGCTACCGCCGGAGGGCAACTTCGCCGACGTACAACGGTTTGCGATCGCGATCTCATCGCCGCTTCCCAACCCCGACCTCCTGCGGGCCGTCGAGACGCCGGCTCCCGGCGAGAGCGGAACGCCGGTCGTCAGCTACTCCGGCCGCCCGGTGCTCGTGACGTTCATCGTGCAGGTGCCGCCAAATACGCCGTTCACTTCAAGCGTCTACATCTCGACCGACCAGAGCGGCTGGAATGCTCAAGCGATTGCAATGAGCCGCGTCGACGGGCTGCACTACGAGATCACGCGGCGATACCCGTCGGGCACGATCTTTCGCTACCTCTACGACCGGGGATCCTTTCAATCGAAGGAGACCGCCCAGAACGGGTTGGACCGCGAGCCGCGCAATTTCACCGTGCCCGATGCCGACGTGCGCGTGATTCGCGACACCGTTTACGCTTGGAACGACTCGGTTCCCGGCGGCGTTAACCAAGGGCAGCCGCAAGTGATGCCGACCGCGTACAATCCCGCACCGTTCCCGAATCTGCCGTCGTCGTATCCGCCACCCGAACCGCCGCACGGAAAGCCGCCGGCTCTTTAAGACGCCGCGAGCCGCTATCGTACGGTGAGAGGTATCGCCCGCTCGGCGGTGTCGCCGCGCGTATTACGCGCGATGACCTGCATCGTGAAGTTGCCGCGCACGAACCATGGCAGCGGCGCGACCGTGTAGGCCAGCTCAAAGCGGCCGACACCGACCTTGTTGAGCGTCATCGCATACCCGCCGATGCGCGCCTGAACGCTGGCGACGTTTGAAGTAGTGAGGACGCTGCCCCGGACCCGGTCGCCCGGATGGACGACCGTCTCGCTGACTGCCACGTCGAGGATCTGCGGCGCGGCATCGGGCGGCAGCCGGACGACCTTCGGCGGTCTGGGCGTTCCGGCAAGGGCCGCCGGCGACGAGGAAGCGACCGCTGCCGAGGCGGGCGATGCCGGCGAGGGGGTCGCGTTCGCGGCTCGCGTCAAAACCGCCGAAGGCCGCATTTTGGGAGCCGGCGAGTGCTGCGCGGCGCCTGGTGGTTGCGCCGGGTGGCTGCAGGCCGTAGCGACGAGCGCACACGCGGCGAACGACAGGGCCGAGCGAACGTTTCGCATGGCGGCTAGGTTTCTTGGGCTCCCGCCGCTTTCCGCTCCGGCAAGCGGGCGCGGGCCATGCGTTGAAACGTCCGCGTGCATGGCCGACCTTAAGCGCCCCACCTTCAGCGTGGTAGTCCCACTCTATAACGAAGCCGAGAACGTCGCACCGCTACTGCAGCGAATCTCCGCGGCGATCGATCCGCTAGCGGCGGAGTACGATCACGAGATCGTGTTGGTCAACGACGGCAGCGCCGACGGAACCCTGAGCGCGATTCGGGATGAGATGCGGCGGCGGCCGCTGGTGTTGGTAAATCTTTCGCGCAACTTCGGGCATCAGCTTGCGGCGACGGCCGGGATCGAGCTCGCTACCGGCGACGCGGTCATCCTGATGGACGGCGATCTGCAAGATCCGCCCGAGCTCATCGCAGCCTTCCTGGAAAAATGGCGGGAAGGGTACGACGTCGTCTACGCGGTGCGCCGCAGCCGCAAGGGTGAGAGCCGCTTCAAGCTCTTTACCGCGCGCGCATTCTATCGCATCATCAAACGGCTTACGAAGATCGCCATCCCGCTGGATGCCGGCGACTTTCGCTTGATGAGCCGGCGCGCGGTCGAGGCGGTGCGCCGCTTGCCGGAGCGCCATCGCTTCCTGCGCGGGATGGTCAGCTGGGTCGGCTTCAACCAAGTGGCACTCGAGTACGACCGCGACGTGCGTTACTCGGGAACCACGAAATACCCGCTCTCAAAGATGATTCGATTCGCAATGGACGGCATCACGTCGTTTTCCGACGTTCCGCTGCGTTTCGCATCGTACCTCGGCTTCACCGTGAGTGCGATCGCCTTCATCTACGCGGTCATCGTCGTGATCTTTCGAACGTTTAATCTGCGGTTGGCCGTTTACACCCCCGGCTGGGCCTCGACGATCGTCGCGGTGCTCTTCCTCGGCGGCGTGCAGCTGATGAGCCTCGGAGTGCTTGGCGAGTATCTCGGCCGCGTCTACGACGAAGTGAAGGGCCGGCCGCTCTATATCATTAGCGACATCGAACGCTCTTGACGTACCGCCCGGTCGTCGACCACATCGCGGTCTCAACTCCACTCGATCCGCTCTCAGCCGTGATCTTTGCCGCAGCATTGATCGTCGCGGCGATGGTAACCGCGCACCGGCCCGCCTACGGATTGAGCGCGCTGCTGCTATCGGTGCCCGTTGACTTCGCACACGATCTGCTCGCAACGACGATAACGCTGCCGAAATGCGTCTTGCTCGGCGTGCTTGTGGGCTTGACC
>JBAPZS010000180.1:0-6436 GCA_049285355.1 Candidatus Cybelea sp.
CTTTTCGTCGGCGCAGGTCCCGCGAGTCTGGCGGGAGCGATTCGCCTGGGGCAACTCGCCCAGGAAGCGCAGCGCGCGCTCGAGATCCTGGTGATCGAAAAGGCCGGCGAGGTCGGAAATCACGGAATCTCGGGCGCGGTGATGGATCCGCGCTCGCTCGACGAGCTGCTGCCGAACTGGCGCGAGAGCGCGCCGGTCGAGTCGCCGGTCACCAGTGACGAGCTGTGGGTTCTCACGGAGCGCGGCAAGCTCAAGGCGCCCTTTACGCCGCCGCCGCTGCGCAATACCGGAAAGTACGTGACCTCGTTGCAGAAGCTCACCGTCTGGCTGGCCGAACGCGCCGAAGAGACCGGCGCGCAAATCTTTCCGGCCTTCCCGGGGCAAGAGCTGCTCTGGGATGGCGATCGGGTAATCGGCGTGCGCACCGGCGACAAGGGGCTCGATCACAACGGCACACCTAAATCGAACTACGAGCCGGGCGCCGATATTCTCGCGAAAGTGGTCGTGCTCGGTGAAGGGCCGCGCGGATCGCTCGCAAAGCAGGCGATTGCGCGTCTGGATTTAGCACGGGATCGCGAGCCGCAAGTCTACGCGGCAGGTGTCAAAGAGCTGTGGCAACTGCCGGACGATCGCTTCAAAGCGGGCGCGGTGATTCACACGCTCGGCTATCCGCTTCCCGCCGCGACCTTCGGCGGCGGCTTCATCTACGGTATGGCCGCAAACATCCTCGACATCGGCATGGTCACCGGACTCGATTACAAGAATCCCACGACCGATCCGCACAACGAGCTCCAGCGTCTCAAAGAGCATCCGACGGTCGCGCGTCTGCTCAAGGGCGGTACGCTGATTCGCTACGGTGCCAAAGCGATTCCTGAGGGCGGGCTCTTTGCGATGCTGCGCCCCTATGCCGACGGTTTGCTGCTCGTCGGCGATTCGGCAGGCTTTCTAAACGGCATGCGGCTCAAAGGCATTCACCTCGGCATGAAATCCGGCATGCTGGCGGCCGAGGCGATCTGGGAGGCGCTCTCTTCCGATGTTTACGATGCCGCCACGCTCGCTTCGTACGAACGGCGCTTCAAAGAGTCGTGGGCCTACGGCGAGTTAAGGACGGCGCGCAACTTCCATCAGGGATTCAAAAACGGGCTGCTCTCCGGTCTGATCAACGCGGGACTCTCGACGATTACGGGCGGCGCCGGATTCGGCTTCATCAACAAACTCTCGGGTGAGCCGGGATTCGAGCGGATGGTGAAGATGGGGTGGGAGCCCAAGCAAACGCCGCGTGCCAAGATCGACAACGTGCTGACCTTCGATAAACTGACCGATGTCTACAACAGCGGAACGATGCACGAAGAGAATCAGCCCTGTCACTTGCTGGTCGCCGATACGAACATCTGCCGGGACCGTTGTACGGTGGAGTACGGTAATCCGTGTCAGTATTTCTGTCCGGCGGCCGTCTACGAGCCGCTCTTCGAGAAGAACGGCGGCGCGTTTGAAGGGCGTCTGCAGATCAACTTCACCAACTGCGTCCACTGCAAGACCTGCGATATTGCCGATCCCTATCAAATCATTACATGGGTGCCGCCGCAGGGCGGCGAGGGTCCCGTTTATACCGGGATGTAGCGTGTGACCGCAACCGGCGGTGACGTCGTCGTCATCGGCGCAGGTCTCATCGGCCTCGCCATTGGTTTCGAACTTGCCGAGCGCGGTGCGAGCGTTCGCATCTACGATTGCGACGAACCCGCACGCGCGGCCTCGTGGGCCGGCGCGGGCATCCTGGCGCCGTACACCGAGCGGCTGCGCGATGCGGCGTTGCTCGCGCTTTGCGCCGCATCGCTGCGCGAGTACCCGGTCTTCGCACAGCGCGTTCGAGCCGCCGGCGGCGCCGATCCGCATCTGCGACTCGACGGCGTCGTTCACGCCGCATTTGGCGAAGTCGAGCTCGAGGGGCTCAAGCATCACGCACGCGCGCTAGCCGAACGCGGCGTTGCGACGGAGCTGCTCGAGCGCTCCGTGCTTTTGGCGGCGGAGCCGTGGGTCGGCGCTCGGGTTGCCGGTGGGCTTCTCATACACTGCGAAGGTTCGGTCGATAATCGCCGCCTCGGGCGCGCGCTCGTCGCGGCTTGTGCGGCGCGTGGCGTTAAGATCGAGCACGCCCGGGCGCTGCGCATCGAATGCGATGCGCGGCGCGTGCTCGGCGTGCAGACGGAGTTGGGATTTGTCGGCGCAGGCCTGGCGATCAACGCTTGCGGTGCCTGGGCCGCGCGCTTAGGCGGCATGCCGCAGTCGTGCGTTCCCCCGATCGAACCGATCAAGGGCCAGATGCTCGCGCTCGCCGTGCCGCCCGGATTCGTGCGGCACACGACGTGGTTCTCCGGCGCCTATCTCGTGCCGCGCGACGACGGGCGGCTGCTCGTCGGGGCTACGGAGGAATCGATCGGCTTTGACGAGCGCGTGACGGCGCAAGGGACGCACGAACTGCTGCACGCCGCCCTGGCAGCGGCGCCTTCGCTGGGCGCATTTACGGTGACGGAGAGCTGGGCGGGGCTGCGTCCGGGGACGCCCGACGGGCTGCCCTTTCTCGGTCCCACGCCGCTTGCGGGACTCTTTCTCGCGACCGGTCACTACCGCAACGGCATCTTGCTTGCGCCGGCGACCGCGCGCGCGGTTGCCGATGCCGTCGAAGGGAAGCCCTCGACCGAATTGCGGCCCTTCTCGATCGAACGGCTCCACGCGGAAGAATCCGCGTCGAGCCGAATCACTCACGCGTGAAGGCAACGATCAACGGCCGCGTGCGCGACCTGCCCGACGAGCTCACGGTCGGTGCGCTGCTCGAAATGCTCGGCTCGCCTAGTGCCGGCATCGCCGTCGCTCGCAACGAGCGCATCGTACTGCGCTGCGAGTACGACACCGACCGTCTGCGCGAAGGCGATCGCATCGAGATCGTAACCGCGGTGGCGGGTGGCTGATTTGAAAGGGGACGGTTTTCGCATCGGGTCGCTCGAGCTGACCTCGCGACTGATCGTGGGAACCGGAAAGTACTCGTCGCTAGAAGTTATGCAGGCGGCGCACGAGGCCAGCGGTGCCGCGATGGTTACGGTCGCGATCCGCCGCATCAATCTCGACGATAGAGCGGGCCGCACGATGCTCGACTACATCGATCGCGACCGCTACGCAATTTTGCCGAATACCGCCGGCTGCTACACGGCAAAAGATGCCGTCTTAACCGCTCGGCTCGCGCGCGAGCTGCTCGGCACGGACTTGATAAAGCTCGAGGTAATCGGCGATCCGCAGACCTTGCATCCCGATTCACGCGCGACGCTGGAGGCGGCCGAACAGCTCGTCAAGGACGGCTTTACGGTTCTCCCCTATATCGGCGACGACCCGATCGCGTGCAAACAGCTTGAGGAGCTCGGCTGCGCCGCGGTCATGCCGCTGGCAGCGCCGATCGGCAGCGGGCTGGGCGTCTGCAATCCCTACTCGATCCGGATCATCAAGGAGCGCGCCACGGTTCCGGTAATCGTGGACGCCGGCGTCGGCACTGCCTCGGACGCGGCGATCGCGATGGAGCTCGGCGTCGACGCATTGCTGATGAACACCGGAATCGCCGCGGCCGACGATCCGGTTCGAATGGCGCGCGCAATGAAGCATGCGGTGATCGCCGGTCGCGAAGCCTTTCTCGCCGGGCGCATGCCAAAGCGGCTCTATGCGAGCGCTTCGAGCCCCGTGCAGGATTTGATTGCCACCGAAGCACCATAGCCTCAATCGTGCAACATCCGCTGCGCTACATCATACCGCCGCTCATCGTCTTGATCGCCATTGCGGCGGTCTACATCCCGATGCATCGTCACAAGGAGGCGGTGCGCAAGGACCCGCACCACCACATCCACAAGCCGGTCAGTCACATCACCGCGGCCGGCGTCGTCGCGGCCGGTCTGATCGTCGCGTTTATCGCTGCCTTTATCTTACCTTAGCGATCGCGAACCAGTGGGCGGCGCCCGCGAGCGGCGCTTGCCGGTGCGCCCATGAGCCGACGACCTCGTCAACCGCGTGCTCCTCGAGCGATTCGATCGCGTAGTCCTGCTCGAGCAGCTCGGCTAAGCGCTCGCGGTCGAAAAACGCGTGCGGGACGCCGCGTTCGTCGCCTTCGCTGGGCGCGAAGGTAAACTCGTCCAGCCGCTCGCCTACGCCGAAGCGTGCGTCGCGTACCGAGCCGAACGTCGCGTAGAGCAGTCCGTTCTTTTCCAGGAGCGCGGCGATATCCGTAACGCGTTGCGCGACCGCTGCGACGTTGCCGTGCAGCAGGCCGTGCGTCGAGAGTGCGGCGGCAAATCGGCCCGTGATGCCGGCGAAGGGTACGGGTGTTGCGGCCGTGCGATCGTCGAGCGCCACAACCGTAAAGCCCGCCTGGTTCAGCGCCGCGGTGTTGCGGCCGCTCCCCGACGCAAAGTCGAGAACGAGCGCCGGGGGCGCGAGGCGCTCGATGAGGCGAACCGTCAGCGGGTGGGGCGCCGCAATGGTGGGAGCGGGTTGTGGCGAAGCTGGCGGCTTTGGCACCCTAGCCCCTTCGCGAAAGGACGAAACCTTGCTTGGTGAAGGCGACAAACTCCCCAAAGTGGATCTGCTCGACGATGAGGGGCGGCACGTAACGACGACGGAGCTGCTCGGCGGCCCGCTGGTGCTCTACTTCTATCCGAAAGACGATACGCCGGGCTGCACGAGCGAAGCCTCGCAGTTTCGCGACCTCTACGCGCAGTTCCAAAAGAAGAACGCTCGCATCGTCGGCGTCAGCCGCGACTCCGTTGAGTCGCATCAGAGCTTCAAGAAGAAGTTTTCGATCCCGTTCGAGCTGCTGGCCGATACCGACTCAAAGCTCTGCGATGCCTTCGGCGTGATCGTCGAAAAGAACATGTACGGCAAGAAAAGCAAGGGCATCGCGCGCTCTACTTTTCTCATCGACGGCAGCGGCAAAATCGTCAAGGTCTGGCCCAAGGTAAACGTCGACGAACACGCCGACGACGTGTTAGCCGCGATTTGAGGGCTTAGTGCGCGGCACAAGCCGGTGCGTTCGCGATTACCGTTTCGGCGACGATGGTCTCGGAATCGGAAATCTGCTTTTGACCAACGGCGATCGCTTGTGCCAGCTTGGCGTAGATCGAGTTTCCAAATGAAACGTAGCCGGGATATGCCAATGCTTGCAGGCGCAACGACGGATCGTACTTCTGCTCCTGCGCCTGCAACGGTCCGGCGCCGCTGAGCGAGGCGGAGCCCGTTGATGGCGCCAGTACCGTCCCCTTGTTGAAAAGGTCGATGAGCTGCTCTGCGTCCGTTGCACCACTCAGCACGTTGATCACAATCCGTTGATCGCGGACGACTGATGTGAGCTGCGATTTCATCGTGGAGAGCGATGATTGCTCGGCGACCGGTAAGCCGTCGGGAAAGCGCTTCGTGTCGTTGAGCATCGCTTCGATCGTCTCGACGTTATGCTCGAGTGCCGTAGCGATTTGCCGCTGGCGATACTCGAGAAAGCCGAGGAGGCCCGGGGAAACGACGACCTGCGCGGCGCCTTGCTGGTTGTACGAAGACTGGAGATAACCGCCGTACGTCGTCTCGCGGTTCATCGAAGCGTACGCGGAACGGCCCAATGCGATCAGCGTGTCGTCGCGTATCAATCCGCGAAGCACCGGAGCGACGCCTTGGCGGAGCGCATCGCAAAAAACCGAGGAACGAACGGTGACGATGGTCTTCAGCGCGCTCGAGGACGGCGCGGGAACCGGAACGTTTCCCGCCAGCAGCACGGCCCAGACAAAGGCGATCATGTTTTAGCTCGGCGATTTCTCGTGTACTATTTTAACACACAAGGCGCGATCTCGGAACCCGCCTCGCATGGGACCGAGCACCGCGGCGCCGAACAATCTTGGACGCCGAAAACGTTCTCGGCTAATCGGAGCAAGGAAAGTGAAGGCCCTAGATTTTAGTCGCTACGCCCTAAGCTGTGGGCTGGCCGCGGCATTGCTTGCCGGGTGTGGTGGATCGCAGCCGCCGATGGGTGCGCCGAGCACGGTGCGGCAAAACGCAACGAGCCTGGCGTGTTACGCTCAGGCAGCATCGCTCGCGCCGCAAAAGCGTGCCAGAGCCCACTATCACCCCCTCTACAGCTTTGGTAATGGCTCTGATGGCCAGCAGCCCAAAGCAGGCTTGATAGACTTAAACGGAACCCTCTACGGCACGACCTGTTTGGGCGGCAGTCAGGGCTGGGGCACCGTCTTTAGCATCAGTACCAGCGGCACCGAGCACGAACTGTTCGACTTCAATGTCTCCGATGGGGGTGGTCCGGGTGGCGACTTGGCCAACGTTGGAGGAACGCTGTACGGTATCGCGGGAGGCGGCGTGTACGGCGGAGGCGTTGTCTTTAGCCTCACAACCGACGGCACCGAGA
>JBAPZS010000181.1:0-5394 GCA_049285355.1 Candidatus Cybelea sp.
GGAGCACCCATGACCACAACGGCACCATCTTTGGACCAAGAGAAGCTCGGAGCGGCGATAGGACGCTTTCTCGGAGACGTCGGCAGCGTAATGACCGCGGTTTCCGTCATCACCGGTGACAAGCTGGGACTCTACAAATCGCTCGCCGGCGGCCCGCAGACTTCGCAAGAACTCGCCGCTGCTACGAAAACGCACGAGCGATACGTTCGCGAATGGCTTGCAAATCAGGCCGCAGCAGGGTACGTCGAGTACGACCCGGGCTCCAAGCGGTTCTCGCTGCCCGCCGAACACGTGCCTTTGCTCGCCGACGATGCCAGCGAAGTGAACATGTGCGGCCTCTTTGGAATGGGTCAGCCGCTCTTCGCCGACGAGCCGAAGATCACCGAAGCGTTCAAGACCGGGCGCGGCGTCGCTTGGCACGAGCACGATGCGCGTCTTTACGGTTCGACGGATCGGATCTTTCGCAACGGCTACGCAGCGCATCTCGTCGCCGACTGGATTCCGGCGCTCGACGGCGTCGAAGCCAAGCTTCGCACCGGCGCCAAGGTTGCCGACGTCGGCTGCGGTTACGGCAGCTCGACGATCCTGATGGCGAAAGCTTATCCGATGTCGCAGTTCGTCGGCTACGACTATCACGAATCCTCGATTGTCGCGGCACGCGAGGCTGCACGGCAGGCAGGCGTTGCCGACCGCGTCAAATTCGAAGTCGTGTCGGGCGACGCGGTGCCGGCCGGGGATTTCGACCTGATCTGCTGTTTCGACTGCGTTCACGACATGGGCGATCCGATCGGCGTGCTCTCGCGGCTGCGCGGCGCGCTGAAGCCCAACGGGACGCTCCTGATGGTGGAGCCGTTTGCGGGCGACGCGCTCGAGCAAAATCTCAACCCGATCGGCCGGATCTTTTACGCCGCGTCCACCCAGATCTGTACGCCCGCCTCGCTGGCTCAAGATGTAGGGCTTGCGCTCGGCGCCCAGGCGGGGGAGGCCCGGACGCGGGAGGTGGCAACGCAAGCGGGCTATTCGGAGTTCCGGCGCGCGGCCGAGACGCCGTTTAACCTGGTCTACGAAGCGCGACCTTAAGGGGACCCGGGCGAAGCCCGGCCATCGGTAGAAGCCTTGACAGCCGCGTGCTATAATCGCGCGGCTGTCTTACTTCACCCCGCAGGGAGGCGGGGTGCGATGGCTCCAAGAGGGGCCGCGGCCCAGGATGGGCGGCGGCTAGGAGCCAGAAAGGTTAGGTCATGTCCGTCGTTACCATGCGCGAGCTCTTGGAGGCCGGCGTTCACTTCGGCCATCAAACGCGCCGTTGGAACCCCAAGATGAAGCCGTACATTTTCCAAGAGCGCAACGGGATCTACATCATCGATCTCGCGCTCACCGTACAAAAGCTGCGCGAGACCTACGAAGCCGTTAAGCAACTCTCCAGAGCGGGCCGCGTCATCCTGTTTGTGGGAACGAAGAAGCAGGCTCAGGACGTCGTGCGCGAAGAGGCCGAGCGTGCGGGCACGTTTTTCATCAACCAGCGCTGGCTGGGCGGCACGCTGACGAACTTCGCGACGATCCAGAAGCGCATCGCCCGGCTGCGCGAGCTGGAGAACATGAAGCTTCAAGGCGACTTCGAGCGGCTGCCCAAGAAAGAGGTCGCGAATCTCCAGGACGAGATGAACCGCTTGGAGCGCTTTCTCGGCGGGATCAAGGACATGCACCGGCTGCCGGACGCCCTCTTCATCGTCGATCCGAAGAAGGAGCGCATCGCGGTGCTCGAAGCGCGCAAGCTGAAGATTCCCATCATCGCGGTCATCGATACGAACTGCGATCCGGATGAGATCGACTATCCTATCCCCGGGAACGACGACGCGATTCGCGCTGTGAAGTTGATGGTCGGCAAGATCGCCGACGCAATCATCGAGGGCAGAACCGAGAGCGAAAGCTCTCGCGATGAAGATGCCTACGAAGCGCCGCGGGAGCCGTATGCGGAGGCGCCGGCACCGTCCATGACGGAGGCGAGCGTTTGATTTCGTATCAGCCCAAGCCCGAAGAGATCAAAGCGCTGCGCGACGCGACGAGCGCGCCGATGATGGACTGCCGAAAGGCGCAGCTCGATCCCGCGGGTGATCCCGAACGCGCGAAAGCGCTGTTACTCGAACGCGGTGCGGCGCAGGCGGCGAAGAAGGCCGACCGCGTCGCCGAGGAGGGGCTCGTCACCAGTTACGTGCACGCCGGCGGAAAGATCGGAGTTCTCGTCGAGGTCAACAGTGAGACGGATTTCGTCGCGCGCAATCCGCGGTTCACCGAGCTGGCTCGCGACATCGCGATGCACATCGCCGCGATGTCGCCGCAGTATCTCGACCGCGAGAGCGTACCCGCCGAGGTCGTCGACCGCCTGCGCGCGGAGTTCGCGGCGGCGATACCCCCGGGAAAGCCCCCGGAGGTCGGCGACAAGATCGTGGCGGGGAAGCTGAACAAATGGTTCGAGGAGCATTGCCTGCTCGATCAGAGCTTCGTGAAGGACGACTCGATGACGGTCGGCGATGTGGTCCATCGATCGATCGGATCGCTGGGTGAGCGAATTCGCGTTCGGCGTTTCGCAAGATACGCTCTCGGTGAGTGAACGCGAGCGGCCGCGATACTCTCGCGTGCTGCTAAAGATCTCGGGCGAAGCATTCGCCGGTCCAGTGAGCGGCGTCGACGTCAACACGACCGAAGCGATGGCCGAGGAGATCGCCGACGTGAGTCGCGCCGGCGTCTCCGTGGCGGTCGTCGTGGGCGGCGGCAACATCTGGCGCGGTAAGGTGCACGAAGAGGCGGGCATGGATCGAGCGACCGCCGATTATATGGGGATGCTCGCAACGGTCATCAACGCGCTCGCGCTGCAAGATTCACTCGAGCGCATGGGCGTCGCTTCGCGCGTGCAGACCGCGATCGCGATGCATCAAATCGCCGAACCGTACATTCGACGGCGGGCGATTCGCCACTTGGAGAAGGGTAGGGTCGTCATCTTCGCCGCGGGAACCGGAAACCCGTATTTCACCACCGACACGACCGCCGCGCTGCGTGCGGTCGAAGTGGATGCGGAAGCCATCTTGAAGGCGACCAAAGTCGACGGCATTTACTCGGCAGACCCAAAAAAGGATCCGCTGGCGACCCGCTTCGAGCGCCTCGACTATATGGACGTCCTCCAGCGTGGACTGGAAGTAATGGACTCGACATCCATGGCGCTCTGCATGGACAACGCGCTTCCCGTGATCGTCTTCGACATGTCGGTCCCCGGTAATATCCGCCGCGTCATATGGGGGGAGCCGATAGGAACCTACGTCGGACGGCAAGCCGCGCCCGTAGGGGCAAGGAGTGTATGAACGATGGGCGACGTCGATTTTAAGGAAACCGAATCGCGGATGCACAAGTGCATCGAGGCCACACGCGGCGAGTTTTCCGCGATTCGCACGGGGCGCGCTTCCCCGGCGCTTCTGGACCGCCTCGTCGTCGAAGCCTACGGTCAACCGGCCCCACTTAAACAGGTAGCGGGAGTCTCGGTCCCCGATTCGCGGACGCTGCTGATCACCGCGTGGGACAAGGGCGTCGTTTCAGAGATTCGCAAGGCGATCGAAAAAAGCGACCTCGGCCTAACACCCAACGTGGACGGCACCGCGATTCGCCTGGTCATTCCGCCGCTAAACGAAGAGCGCCGCAAAGAACTCGCTAAATTAGTTAAGAAGAAGGGTGAGGACGGGCGAATCGCCGTGCGCAACGTCCGCCACCGCGTACACGACGAACTGAAGGCGCAACTGAAGGCCCACGCGATTACCGAAGACGACAACAAGCGCTTGCAGGAGTCGCTCCAACGGCTTACCGACAAGTGCGTGAAGGAGATCGATGGCCTGGTCGCGGCCAAAGAAAAAGAGATAATGGAAGTGTGAACGAGGAGCTTATTCTCGTTCCCGAAGTGCAGGCGCGGCGAGCGCTGCGCAAGCGTCCGTTGCGGCTGCAGGTCCTCGCTCCCAGCGGCGCATGGATCGGTTGCGGAACGCTACGCGTTCTTCGGGTGAAAATCAACGAAGACCGGCCGACGGAGATAGCGGCCGGCTACGAGTCCTATCGGCCCGCATGAGCATCTCGCTGGCCGAAGGCTCCGCGGCATCACTCGGCTCCGCCTCCGTCCCTCGCCATGTGGCGATCATCATGGACGGAAATCGGCGATGGGCTAAGGAACGCGCGCTACCCGCGATCGAAGGACACCGCCGCGGGATGGTAGCGCTTCGTCACGTAACGCGGGCGGCGAAGGATTTAGGCATCGGCGTTTTGACCGTTTACGGGTTTTCGACGGAGAACTGGAATCGTGCCGCCCGGGAGATTTCGTTGCTCTTCGAGCTTTGCGTCCAGTTCGCGCGGACGGAGTTGATCGAGCTGCGACGCAACAACGTGCGCGTGCGCGTAATCGGGGACTGGGAGTCGCTTCCGCCCGCCCCGCGGCGCGCGCTGGCGGATTTGCAGGCGGGTACGACCGGAAATACCGGACTATTGCTCAACCTGGCGGTCAACTACAGCTCGCATGCCGAACTTGGCCGCGCCGTTCGCGCCATCGCATGCGAGGTCGCACGCGGGAAGATCGCTCCGGAGGCCATCAACGAGAGCCTGATCCGCCGCTACTTTTACACTGCGGACTTGCCGGACGTGGATCTCTTGATCCGCCCCGGCGGAGAACGCCGGCTGTCGAACTTCCTATTATATCAAGCGGCATATGCGGAACTCGTTATGTCCGACGTGTACTGGCCGGATTTCTCGAAGGACGATCTCGCGCGCGCCCTCGCGGAGTTTGCACAACGGGAACGGCGCTTCGGCGGGGCTTGAACACGCGAAGAGTCGTAGTCGGCCTGATCGTCGCGGCGATCGGGCTTTTCTGTGTGATCTTCCCGTGGACGTTCTACGCTCTGACCCTGGCGATCGGTCTGGCGAGCATTTACGAATTCAACTATCTCTGTTCGATCAAGGGTCAGCCGCTCGAATATCCCGTCGCGGTGCTCGGGGTCGTCGCCTACGTCGCGATGGCGGTCTTCGGCGTCCTACACAACTGGGAAGGCGTGCTGCTAGCGGGAATCGTCATAACGGCCTTCTCGATCGGAATGACCGGCGAAGAGAAAGGCTACTTCGCACGCACCGCATACACGCTTCTGGCCGTCCTGTATATCGGCAAGCTTCTGACCTATTTCGTTTTCATCCGCCAGATACCGGGCAACGGCATGTGGCTGACGTTTTACGTCATCGTCATCATCGCGTTGACCGACACGTTTGCCATGGTCGTCGGCTCGACGCTGGGCCGTCATCCGTTCACGAAAATCTCACCGAAGAAGACGGTCGAAGGCTCGATTGGATCGCTGCTGGTTACCACGCTAATTG
>JBAPZS010000182.1:0-2758 GCA_049285355.1 Candidatus Cybelea sp.
GCGTTCTGCAAGTTGACGATGACGACTTGCCGGTTTCGCAACGAGTCGGCGATCTCGACGACGTCCTGATAGCTGCGCGGCGAGTAGACGCTGACTTGCGTCCCGCCGCGGCGTCCGGCGCTCGTCAGCGGAACGACGCGACCGGACGAGACTTCCTCTTCATAAAACTCGTCGTCGTCGTCACGAATTGAAAAGAACGCGCCAATCTTGCTGAAAACGCTCACGGGTGCCTCCCATCTATACGCGGGCCGAAGAGTGCTTCACCGATGCGCAGCATCGTTGAGCCGGCTCGCAGCGCTTCGCGCCAATCTCCCGACATGCCGATGGACAACGTACTTCCACCAACGCGCGCCAAGGTCTTGGCGGCCAGCTCGAAAGCGCGAAATATCGTATCGCGGTCGCTGGTGAGCGGTCCCATCGCCATGATCCCCTCGAGACGCAAGCCTGCCTGGCTTCGGAGCATTCCGGCGAGCCGTTCGGCCCCATCCGGAGGCGTTCCGAAACGGTCGGCCGGCGTTAGGTTGAGTTGAAGGAGCACCGGCAAGGTCTTGCCCAGCTCGAGCGCGGCTTTGGAGAGCGCGATGCCGGCTTCGGCGCGATCGACGCTCTGGACGAGGTCGAAGGTCGCTGCGACGGCTTTTGCCTTGTTGGTCTGAAGATGGCCGATGAAGTGCTTTCGCACGGCGGGGAGCAGCGGAAGCTTGTCACGCGCCTCCTGCAGGTAGCTCTCGCCGAGGTCGGTTAGCCCAGCGTCGATCGCTCGCACGATCGCTTCGGGCGTTTGGCGCTTGCCAACCCCGACCAGCGTTACGCTGCCCGGATCGCGTCCAAGCCTACGAAGCTCCTGGTCGATCTCACGCCGCAGCGCCCGGTAACGCTCTTCGACCCCCGGCTCATCCACGCGCCGAACGCGCGGCCAGCGTTGTCGTCTCGGTGCGCGCGCCGGGGCGCGTCGCGCAGTAGGCGATGCCGATTGCCCCGACGACGATCATCGGCAGCGCGTAGAGCTGCCCGCCGGTCAGCCCCATCCAGCTGAAGTCGGTCTGGCGCCACATCTCCGCAATCGTTCGCGTGATGCCGTAGAGCGTGAACCAGGTCCATGCGACGACGCCGTCCTTGGGTTTGAGTCGATAGACGAGCAAGAGAATCGGCAGCGTCAGGATGTCCAGAATCGCCTCGTAGATTTGCGATGGGTGGCGATACGCCGGCGCGCCGTTGACGAGCGGCGCGGACGGGAAATACATGCACCATGGACGGTCGGGCATGCAGACGTCACCCCACAGCTCGTCGTTGATGAGGTTCACGATTCGCACGAGCGCGATGCCGACCGGCAGCATCATCACGACCTCGTCTCCGACGACGGTATACTTCAACCCGCGGTGCTGGAGCACGAAGATTCCCATCGCCACGATCACGCCGATCAACCCCCCGTGGAACGCCATACCGCCGTTCCAGACGGCGACGAAGTTGATCGGGTTCGAGAGATAGTACGAGGCGTCGTGCTTGCTGATGATGTCGTTGATGACGAAGAACGTACGGCCGCCGACGAGCACGCCGATCAGCGCGTAAAAGAGAAAGTCTCCAACGGCCTGCTTCGTCAGGCCGAGCCGCCGAAGGCCCGCGGGACGCGTCATCCACAGATAAACGCAAACGAACCCGACAAGATAGGCGATCCCGTACCAGTGGATGCCAAACGTGGGCCCGAGATGAATCGCGACCGGGTCGATGTTCGGATAGGTAAACCAGTGCTGCATTTATTGAGGAACCTCTGATGAATCCGGTGTACCGATCGTTTGGAGCGCAAAGCCGTTAAATGCAAGGAGAAGGCGAGGGAGCATACTGAAGGACCGTATGTGACCGAGCTTTCGACGATGCAGATGACGGCTTTGCGACCAAACCCATCGGGCAACGGCAGTTTCGCCGCATCTCTTCGTTGCGCCCTCGGTTACAGAGAAATCGCTATGCACCAGAGGTTCCCGGACGGATGACCGCGACGACACATATCACCGTCGGCATCGCCTTCCTGGCGGGCCTCGTTTCCTTCGTTTCGCCGTGCGTCCTTCCGCTGGTACCGGCCTATCTCTCCTTGCTCACGGGCGAGAGTCTGGACGACCTCAAGGCGGCGCCTACGGCGCGCGTGCGGATGCAAACGCTGGCACACGCCCTCGCGTTCGTCCTGGGATTCAGTCTGATTTTTATCGCGCTGGGCCTGAGCGCCAGCGCAATCGGGGGAGCGCTCGAGGCAAATCGCGTGCTCATCGCTCAGATCGGCGGCGTTCTGGTCGTGATCTTGGGCCTGCACATGATGGGAATGCTGCGTATTCCCGCGCTGATGCGGGACGCGCGCCTGCACCTTACGCACGATCGCCGAAGCGTGTGGACCTCGGGCTTGGTCGGTATGGCGTTCGCCGCCGGATGGTCACCCTGCATCGGTCCAATCCTTGCGGGCATTTTGGCAATCGCCTCGCAACAGCACAGCGGCCAGGCCGCGCTGCTTCTCTCGTTCTATTCGCTCGGCCTGGCGCTGCCGTTTCTCGCGACGGCACTGGCGATCGGCGGGATTCTTCCACTGCTCGGCCGCATCAAGCCATCGCTCCCTGCGATCGAGTTCGCATCGGGCGCATTTCTCGTCATCGTCGGACTGATTCTCGTCAACGATGCATTCCTCAACGTCGCAGGATGGTTCTATCAATTTGTCCCGCAACCGAAACTTTAGGGAACCTCTGGTGCATAGCGATTTCTCTGTAACCGAGGGCGC
>JBAPZS010000183.1:0-6102 GCA_049285355.1 Candidatus Cybelea sp.
GAGCAAGCCTCAGCGAATACAAGCGCGGCGCCTCGGGGCCGTTTCGGACGATAACTACTGGCCTTCTCGATGACCCGGGCGCAGTGGCTGTCGGCAACGACGGTACCGTCTATGTCAATTCCATAAGTGACTCGGAAACCGCGTCCAACCCATTTTCGCAAAGCGGCCCAAGGGGTGCCGTTGTGGTATACGCGCCCGGCAAAACGACGCCTAAGGAGACGATTGATCTGCCCCAGGCGCCCGAATACGGCATGACGGCCGGTGGCATGGCGATCGACAAACAGGGTAACGTGTATGCTGCCAACGAGGGCGATGCCGAGGTGGTGAACGTTTTCAAGATCGCTCCCGGCTCGTCACAGGCGACGAATCTGGCGCTCACCGGTTATGGCGGCGATGCAATCGCGGTAGACGGTTCCGGAAACCTCTATGCGGGCGGTTTCGCGGGTGGCTACAGCGGTTATTTCATCGCGGTCTATGCTCCGGGGAAAACCGCGCCCTCGCGAACCATTCCGCTCTATTTCCAGGCGAACGGCATAACCGCCACTAGAAACGGCACGCTGTACGTCGTAGCCAACAGTGACGTTTACGAGTATGCGCCGGGCGCAACCGAACCAACGAACATAGTCGGCACACTCGATGGAGAGACGTTCACGTACGACGCGGCGATCGGCTCGCAATAGCCAGGGCGGCGGCGCCTGGTTTCTGACATTTTTGAGGCGTAGCGCACGGGCAGCGAAACATGCCTTCGTATGCGCCCACATTAGGTCGTCGAGATCGAGGGCGCGGCGACTCATCAGCGTTGCGGCTTGACGAAAGTAGATCAGGGAGATTATGGCAGTAGGCATGAATACGAGAGAACCAGAATTGGTGGATAAGCACTGTATTGAGAGGGGTCGTCAATGCGCAGCGTACAAATCGAACAGAAGAGCTACGAGATGCCCCCGCGCGACGGGTTCACCGTCACATATTTCATCACCGTCGCCGACATCGACCGATCGGCTGATTTCTATGAAAAGGTCTTCGACGGCCGCATTCTGAGCAGAGGCGATAGCAAGGGTGCGTCTGGGCACATTCAGATCGCAAATACGTGGCTCATTGTTAACGTCGGGGGCGGGCCCACCCCGGACAAGCCGACAGTAACGCTCAGCGTCCCCGCCGCCCCGGATAAGATCAGCAGCTTTATGAATATCCGCGTTGCGGATATTCAAGCCTGCTATAAATTATGGAAAAGTCGAGGAGCCGAGTTCCTCACGGAACCGATTGCCAAGTACGGCGAGATTCGCTGCTACATCCGCGATCCTGACGGTTATATTATCGAGGTCGGACAGAGCACCGATCTCCCGCACGGTTAACGCCCGGCCCGGACAGCTTCTCTTCGCACTATAGCCGCGCTGAAACGTCGTTTTTTGCGTAAAGGAGCGAGGCAAATGAAAACCTTGGATTTTCGCCGCTGCGCTTTAGGCGTCTGCGCGGCTGCAATGTTCACGGGCTGCAGAGGCGGAAGCGTCGCCGCCCGTGATGAGGCGGTGTTCATATTTGCTGGTGAACTTCCTGCGATATGCCGAGGCTTCTAAGTGTATTGCGCCATTTGCATCACCTTCAAGCGTGATGGCGGGTAAGGAAATGGCTGGGCGTTCGGCAAGTTGCTTTTCGAGACCGTCATATTTTGATTCGCCTTCGGCGATGCTGATCCGCCAACAGTAATTGTGAATGACGATGGCGACATGGTCCGGGTTGTTAAACGAGGCTGCAGTGCGGTCGAACGTGGCGTCGGAGAAGCCCCATTTCGGCGAAGCGAGCTGCCAGATGAGCTTGTTGAAATCGTGCGTGTATTTTCCGTGGGCCGCCAGGCCGTTTTCCGTTGCAAAAATAATACTCGTACCAAAAGTCGTACTCATATTCTGGCGGCAACGGCAGCTTATTGCCTGCAGGGCTACCGATCAGATAACCGCTCACGGAAACGATCGCCTTGCAGCGCTCAGGCCAAAGTACCGCCATGATGTCGGCCGATCGCGCTCCCCAGTCAAAACCACCGATGATAGCCGAAACCGGTCATAGCTATTACGATTACTCCTTTTTGGATAGATCCGCTTCGAAGAGCGACGCCGTAGGCGCCTAGAAGCAGCCGGTTCGCGAAATCTGCCCGGGGGTCGCAAGCTTTTGCAGACCCACGCGCCCGTTTGCGGCGTCGAACAGGATTTCATCGTGGTTGTAAAACGTAAGCCCGGTATTGACCTTCGGCTCGGTATGCCCATTAAGATGATTTTCAACGAGGTTCCAGTTCGCTTTGTCACCCGCATGGAAGTCTTCCAGCACGGTTCCGTCCGGCGAGCGCATTTCAAAGTGCGTGCCGCTCCTTACACGTTCGCCGCATTGCGTTTGAACCAACGGGAGCTTCACCGGCGACATAAAGTCGATATTATGGGCGCCGGTATCGAATGTCGTAGCCGCGCAGTAGTGCCGGAGCGCGCCGACGTTAAAGCAGATATTCACTTCCTTCACCCAGTTGCGCGCTCCGCTCGGGATTGGCCGCGCCGGTGCCGGTGTCGCGAGCGTCATGGGCACCATCTTGAACCCGCCGGTCGAGTAGGGACCGATTTCGATTGCCGTAGGCGTAACGACGAACGCGGCCGCCCAAGGCTGGTCGATTCCAAAGAGAACGTTGTAGAGCTCGGTCACCGGCTTTTCTGAAGGGACGGGTATGGTTGAGAGTGCCGCGCCGAACGTTCCGAAGAGTTTGCGCCCGACTTCCAAGCACCGGATGCCCGCGTTCGGGCCAGGTTTGACGCCCGGGCAGTGTTCTTTGCTCGGCATTGCCGAACACGACGCTTTGTTCTGCAGGCAGATGGCTCGCTGAACGAGCGCTACCGGTATCCTTGCGGTCGTGAGGCCGTTACCGAAGGACACTGTCGTGTAAACCAGGATGCCTTCGTACTCCAGCCCGCCGGCGTACGAATTCGTCACGGCGTACGGCGTGGCCGTGTAGTGTCCGATGGCATGCGGATAGACCCAGAATCCGGTCGATCCCGTGTCGAGCAGAAACCGGCGGGCCGACGCACCGCCGACGCTCACCAACACGTTGAGCCCGGCCTTGGCCCCCGTATTGACCGCGAGTTGGACGATTGCGTGAGCCGGCGCGGGACTCGGGGGTAACGGCGCGATCGGAGTAACGCCTCCCGCGCACGCGCCCAAGGCCATGCAGAATACGCCGATGGCGAGCTGTTGTAAACGCCGCACGATTCGAGCGAGTTCCGTACGTCGCGGGGCGAGCCTCCTTTTCCGCGCGCGCTCCGTCAGTGGACGTTTACGTCGTCGCTAGGGCTGCGCAAAGACGGTTCCCTCGCCGTATGTGCCTCCCGCGGACGTCGTTCAGTAAAGCGTCCCTTTGACGTCGATCAAACCTGCAAGCGGTGTCGCCCCATCGAAGCCGTAGCCGAAAGTATGAATGACCGTCACGCCGCCGTTAGGAGTCATGCTGAAAATGGCTCCCTTTCCGAATTGCAACGGCACGCCCGACGACGTCGTTCCGAAAAAATCATAACTCACACTGAGCAAGGGCGCGCAAGGGTAGATTCCACCACCGGTGGTGCCGCCAAAGGCATGGAGAACGGTCAATGACCCGCTGGTCGTGATGCTGAAGGCAGTCCCACCCTGATCGACGCCGCCGTACGCCGTCGTTCCGAACAGCATTCCATTCACATTAATTAAGGCGGCAGCGGGGTAGCCGCCATTGGGGCCATAGCTAAACCCGTGGAGCGCACCCAGCAGAGCGAGCGCTACGGAAATCTAAAGGCTACTTACCCAGGGACGATTACGGTTCGGCACGTGCCGTTTGCAGGCGCAGTCCAGGCTTCGGAGATCGATGAGAGCGGATAGGTTCGTGTTGGAACTTCCACCTTGTGATCGGCGATGAGTTGTATGTAAACCGGGACTTGGGCCATGACGTCGGCGATCGACGCGGAGCCGGCGCCGCTTCCCGAGATACGGATGTGCCGGCTTCGTAAGAGTGCCGCAGGCACCGCTGCTTCGGGACCGGCCATAGCGCCGATTTGCACGTAGGCAATGTTTGCGGTGTCTTCCTCGAGGCCGCGCCCGCTCAAAGCTGTGAATGCGGTTTCGGCGGCGGTCGCCCAGAGAAAGTCGAGGACGATGCTTGGTGCGGCACCGTCGAGCGCATGGACGAGTGCCGCAGCGTCGGCATCTCGTTCTCCCGTGAGCGCGACGGTTTTTGCCCCGAGTCGTGCGGCGTGTTGGAGACCTTCCGGACTTCGCCCAAGACCTACGACTTGGGTTGCGCCGAGTATTCGTGCATGTTGAACGGCAAGCGATCCCGCCATTCCGGTTACGCCGAGGATGAGCACGGTGCCGAGTTCGCCGATCTCTGCAGCGCGTGCGTTCAGCAGCAACCAGGTCGAGAGACCGGGGTTCAGTCCGCCTGCGACGCGCACCGGGTCCGCCCCGGAGGGCAGGGGAAACCGCACTGTAATTGGTACCGCCATTCGCTCTGCGAGCGTACCGTACGGCGGTTGGATAAACCCCGTATAAATAAGATCACCGGCGAGGGTGCGCGCTACTGCGTCGACGCCGGGTATTTGCGGCCACTTGGCGGTGCTACCGTAGTGATCCCCAGCTGCAAGTGATCGCACGACATTATGTATTCCCGCCGCCACCAACTCGACGAGTTCGTAGCCTTCATCAACTATGGGTTCGGCGAAGTCGCCATATTCGGGGACAACGTTTGGTGCCTTTACGATTGCGGCTTTCACAGCATCACACTCTATAGCGGCGGAGCTTCGCTCTCCTGGGTGCTGTAGATCTTTACATCGTAGCCGCTGCCGGTCTTGGTGATGCGCAGGAATAAGCCCGCCGAAGCGGGCTCATCCCTTTGATTGCCGCCGCCCTATCGCCGGATCGGGGTGCGAAGATCCCAGAACCCGCCACGGGGGTTCCGAAGTCGCATCCGCAGGCTTTCGGATAGCGTTACCTTACGCGCGGACACGCCAGTAGGCAAAACGTCGGCCGATCCGCCAGGGATCAACGCGATCGCGCGTTCTACCCCCTGCGCGTCGACGGTAGCTCCGGTGATCTCCCCGCGGTCGTTAATGTTGCTGCCAAAGAGCACATTGAGGTTCGCGCTCGACGGAATGAGCGTATTGAGATCGGTCATCGACCCGTTCTGCCATAGGAAACCTCGGCAGTCTCCGCTCGCGTCGCATGACTCGCCGACGACCTGTCCCTCATCGTTGATCCCGCCGGCGAAGCTATCGACGTCGCCGGGCAACGCGCCAAGATCGCTCATCGCGCCGCTCTGCCAGAGAAAAGCATGCGTCACCATGTCTCCGTAAAGGTCTGAGTTGCCAATGATCGCACCCGGCTGATTGATGTCCAGTGCCACGTTGACGTTGCCCCCGAGGCTGCCGAGGTTGGTCGGTGATGCGGCGTTTTGCCAAAGCACCGCGTGAGCCGTTGGAGCGGCGCACGAGCCTGAATTCCCAACGGCATCCTGCCCGGACTGGTTAATAGTGTACGCATATGAGACTGTATCGCCGGGGTACGGCGGCAGCGTTGTGATCTTGCCGTTCGGCTGCCAAATGACGCCGAGGTAATCAAGGACGTGCGGCGGGGTGCAGCTCGGGTCTTGGGTACTGGTCTCGGCAGCACCTACCATCTGGCCGCGTTTGTTCGCGTCGTTGGTGTTGTCATTATTTCCGCCAAGGGTCGGGAGCGATCTCATCTTACCGTCCTGCCAGCTAAACCCGAGGCAAATGTGTGACGTGCCGAAACCGCAAAAGTTTTCGTCGTTGGGGTCGATGTTGGACGTCTCGGACCATCCCACGAACTGACCCGCGCGGCCATGGTTATACTGGAAAATCGCGCTGTTCGGGCCGCCCAGCGTGCCGAGGTCGGTCGTGTGGGGTGGTTTTATCCAGATCTGGGCGTGCAAAATTTGGTTTCCGCTTAGCAGCGACGTGCCGCTGATTTGGCCGCTGCTGTTGATGTTGATGGCGAAGCTAACGCTTCCGCCGAGCGCGTCGAGCGTGACGAGATTGTAGTGTTTGACGCCTCCTTGCGATCGTACGCCCGACCGGTATCGTGTAACGC
>JBAPZS010000184.1:0-3895 GCA_049285355.1 Candidatus Cybelea sp.
CACCACACTGGCCGTTTAGGCAACATATGTTGCCTCGTCCAGGCGCCAGGCCTGCCTTCGGGCTCGTTTCGAGCGATACCTGATGCCCAGTGCTGCCGCCGAAATCGCGCTCGCTCGCACGGCAGCGCCGCGATCGATTTCTGCTAAGGCCTCGATCCTCGTGCTCACCAAAACGGTCTACGTCACTGCGAAGGGGGCCTCGATGACCCCGGGCTTTGGAATTGGCGAAATCGCTCGCCAGTCTGCTTAAATCCGCCGGCTGTAAAAAGCGTATTGCCATACTACGATTCTCGCGCCGCCGCCCAACACGATGCGCGCGTACGAGCCGATCACAATCGACATCCCGGTGCACCGTTGGTCGGACGGCTCAAAGGATCCCTAAGAAATAGTCTCTACCTAATCCCGTTGGGGCAAAGCGTTAAGCCGAGGAGACGCGCCTGGCTCTTGTTTCATTCCGATTCAATCGGCTCCGGCTTATCTCGAATCGATAGCCCTAGGCTGCGGTGATATCGTTCGTTCTTCGCAAGCGCCTCCACGATGTCGTCGCGGTTACCGTGACCGGCCAGCAGCTTTAGCAATCGCTCGCGGCTCTCGCGCAACGCCCGCCCGTAACCTTCCAGCACCGCGCCGGGCACGTCGTCGTGCGCGTCCGGCGGCCGGCTTACCCACTGCTCCATCGCCTCGTATGCCGCTAGTCCATTCCGCTCGGCGTCTAACAACTCGTCGCGATATACACTCATCACTCTCACCTGAGGGTGCTTTTTAGGCAGCTGACTAACTGTGAGGGTGGGTTGATTTGATGAGGGGTGCCATAGTCATGCAATAGACGGCCGCTATGCTATCTGCAGACCCGTGCGGCAACTAGGAGATCGGGCAACCGCAGATCTTTCGACAATGAAGAGGCGCCTGCGTAGAGCGAGCGCCTCAAGTTCGAACGCTATTCCGAAGATCGGAGCTCCGACCTCGGAGCCTAGGCGCTGTTGGTAATGCTAAGCTTGGCCGTGCCGATCGTCTTGCCGGCTTTGTTTTTATCGGTAAACACCGTCGTGCAAGATCCGCTCTTGTTGCCCCATATCGCCCGATACTTATTCCCGGAGCCGGAGACTGTTGCGATGCCGTCCTTCACGCATGTCTTATCGTTGTACGTAAACTTTCCGCCCACTGGACCCTTCGTGGTTACTGACTCTATGGGATTGGCACCGGACAGGTGGATCGAGCAGGGCTTGACCGAGACACCGTGATCGGATTTGCATATCGCGGGGATGACGTCGATCGAAGCGCCCGCCGGCTGCACGTGCGATGCCATGAAGGGCAGCGCATTCGAAGAGGTCGGAGGTGTAGACGCACTGCCCGCGCATCCGGCCAGCATTCCGGCGACGGCGAGAGCCGCAAGGGACCGAAGTGATGACTTGGCAGACTTCATAGTGCTCCTTAAGTGATGTTTGGTGACGCTTGTGCCTGCGGAGCCTAGCGCGAATCTATTAAGAAAGCGTGAAACCGGCGGTCGGCGCCTAAGGATCTTCCTCCATATGCGAGCCGTTACACGCCGGCGTGAACGCCGGTGCGCTTATCGGCGTGAACGAGCGCGCCGACTGGGTGTAGTCGAACGCATCCTGCAAGTCGTCGGAGGTGGCATCGGTCGTGCCGAGGTTTCCGGTGCCGAACGTTTCTTCGGTGAAATGCAGAATGCTGCCGAACTCGTGTTGCACGTGCGAAACGTAACCCGGTTGCACGACGTAGGGCGAGATGAGCAGCAGCGGGACACGGAAGCCCAGGTCGTAGTTGTCGCGCCGATCGGGCACGACGTGATCGTAGAAGCCGCCCCAGTCGTCCCAAGTGACGATGATGGTGGTCGAATCCCAGTATGAACTCTTCCCAACGGCGTTGACGATGGCCGCCACCCACGACGGCCCGCCGGTGTGGCCGCTGCCGGGATGGTCGCTGTGCATGCCGTCGGGCGTCACCCAGGAGACCGCTGCCAGCTTGCCGTTCTGGATGTCGCTAAGAATCTGCTGTGGCTTGGGGACGACGAGGCTCGAATAGTTGCTGCCTTCGCGGATGTGTTGAATGGCATCGTAGGCATGCCACAATCCCGGGCCGGTGCCGCACTGGTAGTAACGCCAGTTGAGCCCCGCCGCCGTCAGCAGATCGCCGAGCGTCTGACGGTCGAAACATGGGTACAGCGGCTTGCCTGACGGCGCGCCGAGCGGCTCGAGCGGGATGGTTTCAACCAGAGCCTTGGGCATGCTGTCGCAACCACCGCTGCCCTTTACGTTGTACGGGTTGTCCGCAATCTGCCGGGTCGGGTATGTCGGCGCCGCGGATGCGGTTCCGCTGATAAGCTCCTGGTGCGCCGGAAAGCTCGGGCCTTCGTTCGTTTGGAACATCTCGTCCCCAAACGCAAACTGGGCGGCCATGTCGAAGTACGGCTGCACCTCGGCTCGCGGCACGTACGCGTACGGACAGTCGTCGTTGGGCGGAGTGCAACCCGTGCCTTTAGCAGCCGCGCGATTCCAGCCGTTCATTTGGCAAACGGACGGGTTACTCGGAAGGGCGTTGCACTCGGTGATAAAGTTGCTGTGTTCGTGAGAGATGTCGCCGGGCCACCCCAACCATTTCTTGTGGAGCAGAACCTGATTTCCGTTGGAGTCGAGGCCATAGCTCTGCGTATTGGCGCCGGACAAACCCTGGAACAGGTTGTCGGGCGTTCGATTCTCTTGAACCACGATGATCACGTTGGTAATCGGGTTCACGCTGGCGCGGCGGGCCAGGAACGGCGAACGGCCGGGGACGCTCGAGGACATGGTGCCGGACGACGAGTTCGGCGCTCCGGTCATCGACGTACCTGGGGAAGCGCACGCCGATAGCAATGTGAAGAGGACGACCACAACAAGACTCTTCATTCGCATGCAATCCTCCAATCTGCGCTGGCCTTACAATATGGAGTGTTCCGGTTAGGCTTTCTCGGCCACATGCTGGCCGCCTCCTCGGCGCGCGATACGAGAAAAGGGTTTCCGGGTAATGGATGATGCTAGTCATCATCACCTCGTTATGAGCTCGTCATCATCTGCACGTGCCTCGACTCCCGCGCGCAGTCCGGCGCTTGCAGGGATCGCACATCACGCGGCGACCATGCATATGAGGCGTCGCGGGCGTCGGGTTTCGGCGCTACCGCGGGTTTTGTAAAGGAGAGAGACTGGTGACTTTTCGCGATTGCGCCACGGTGCTTACTCTGGGATTCATGGTGCTTGCAACCCGGCCGGCATCGGCCGACTCGCCCTGCGACGCTGTCGCAAAGGCGCTGCGCGGAGTGAACTCCTACGAAGCGGTACTCATCGCCGGCAACGGCGGATCGCAGGCAACGACGGATATCGAGAAGCCCAGCAGCATCCACGTCACCGAACCGAAAATGGAGATGATCGGCATAGGTTCAAAAGGCTGGATGCGCATAAACGGCGGCGCGTGGCAGAGCACGCCCGTAGCGATCGGCAACCTCGCCTCGACGGATCCGAGCACGTTTGTAAAACCCAAGGGAACTCGGACCTGCGTCGATACCGGAATGGGCGCCTGGCACGGTCAACCGGTACATGTCTACAAAGAGACGTACACGAGCCCCGATGGAAGCGCCGGCCGCGCCACGCTGTACGTGGGAACCAACGGCTTAATCCGGCACGAGGATTTCCAGACGTCCAAAGTCAGCGGGAGTGAGGATTTCTCGAAGTTCAATGCGGTAACCATCGCCCCGCCGTAGGGCGGGTGTCACAAGCGCACGCCTTCGCTTGTTAAAGGCAATTAACGTCGGCCGGAGGTGTGCTCTGCCGGAGGTGTGCTCTAATGAAGGTGATTCGGCGCCCCGTACTTTTAACAATGCTCGCGGCCCTTGTGACGGTCGTCG
>JBAPZS010000185.1:0-2990 GCA_049285355.1 Candidatus Cybelea sp.
CGCAGCGGTGTCGCCGACCGGTACCTGCGCGGACGCCGGCTCGACGAGAATCGGCGGCGGCGTCGGGCCTCCCGGCGCGTAACTCGCCGACGGCGACGCAATCGGTGAGGGTGAGGGCGAGGACGAGATCGAGGGCGACGGCGATGGGGAGGGCGTCGAGATGGTAGCGCGCGCGGCCGCGCCGAGTACGAGAAAAGTAAAGAGGAGAAGCGCCAGCCTACGCAATTTGCGCTTCGGCATGGCTGACGGCCGACGCTAACAGCGTTTTATAGCCGACACCCGGGAACAGAACCGTTACCAAGTCGCGCTCGGCGCGTTCGACCGTTCCCGCGCCGAATTTGGGATGCTGCACGACGTCGGCGATTCGGAAACCGCCGGTAGCGGCCCGCTCGTCGACCCCGCGGCGCAGCGCGCGCAGGCAGTTGTCGCACGCGCCGCAGTTAACCACGTTGAAATCCTCACCAAAGTAGTTGAGGATGAAACGCCGCCGGCACGAGACCGTCTCCGCATACTGCAGCATCATCGCGAGCTTACTCTGGTCGTAGGACTTCTTCGTCTCGTAGTTGGCGAGATTCAAGATTAGGTCGCGATGCTTGCGAACGGCCTCGGTTAAACTGTATGCGGATTTTGCCGGCTGCTGGATGTAGCCCGACTTCTTGAGCAGCGCCAAGATCACTTTCAGTTTAGTCAACGGCAACTGCAAAATCTTACGAAGATCGACCATCGAAACGCCGCTGGGCTGGTTGTCGAAGACCTCGATAGTTCCGAAGACGCGCTGCACCTCTTCGACATCCGGATACTTTCCGGTTAGGAAGTAGTTTTGCACGCGCGTATCGCTCATGCGGTAGATGAGAATGCAGCGTGACGGCAACCCGTCGCGCCCGGCGCGTCCAGCCTCCTGCGTGTAGGCCTCGAGCGAGCCTGGGAGATCGTAATGGAGCACGAACCGGATGTTCGGTTTATCGATTCCCAGTCCGAACGCGTTGGTCGCAACGACCGCGCGGATCGACTCGTCCATGAACAGGTTGTGGACGGAAGTGCGCTCCTCCTTATAGAGCTTCGAATGGTATACTGCGGCGGGAATTCCAAGCTCGGTGGTCAGATAACGCTGAACCTCCAGCGCGTTCTTGATTGTCGCGGTGTAGATTATGCCGGTCCCTTCGAGCGCATCTTCACTTTCGAATAGGGCCGAGAGAATCTTGAACTTGTCGGCCTCCCGGTCGGCCTTGCGCGCCTCATAGATCAGGTTGGGGCGGTCGAATCCCCGAACGATCGGCTTGATCTGATCGATGCCGAGCTGGTGCAAGATGTCTTCGCGAACCGCAGGCGTCGCCGTCGCGGTCAAAGCGAGCACGGGCGGGTGCCCCAATTGGGTGATGACGCCTCCCAGCGCGAGATAGGCGGGCCGAAAATCGTGTCCCCATTGGCTAATGCAATGCGCCTCGTCGACGACGAACAACGGAACCGTAATCCCTTTGAGCAGCCGCAAGAAGGTTTCGTCTTCGAGTTTTTCCGGCGTCGTGTAAACGATCCGAACCGAACCCGAACGGATGCGCTCGCGAGCCCGCAGCTCCTGGTCCTCCGAGAGGGTCGAATTGAGCGCGACGACGTCGGTGATGCCGCGCTCGCGCAACATATCCAGCTGATCCTTCATCAGAGCGATCAGCGGGCTCACCACGACGGTCGTTCCCTCGAGGAGGAGCGCCGGCAACTGGTAGGTTAGGCTCTTGCCTGCGCCCGTGGCAAGAATTGCCAGCGTGTCCTGGCCACGTAAGACGCGCGAGACCACGTCTTCCTGACCGGGGTAAAAGCTCTTGAATCCAAACTTCTCTTGGAGCGCAGCGCGAAGATCCACGGGCATCCTTCTAGATAGAACCCCAACAAAGCCTAAGTGCAGCCGTTTGGGAAGCAATTCATATAACCGGCTCCCTTGACGTCTCGTTTCACCATTACCCTCCGGCAGGCGCCGTGAAACGGCCTGCTAAAGTTTGACCGGCCGTGTCCCTGTACCGTAGCTGGCGCCCTCGAACTTTTGCCGATCTCGTCGGCCAAGAGGCAGTCGTCCGCACCCTAACCTCCGCTATCGAGAGCGGCCGGCTCGCTCATGCCTACCTCTTTTCGGGACCGCGCGGATCCGGAAAAACCTCAGCGGCCAAGATCCTGGCGCGGTGTGTCAACTGCGTAGCCGGCCCGACCGCCACGCCCGACAATACCTGCGACAATTGTACGGCTATTTTGGCTGGGACCGCCCTCGACGTCCTCGAGATCGACGCCGCCAGCAATCGAGGAATCGACGAGATCCGAGCTCTGCGTGAGGCCGTAAAGTTCGCACCCGCGACGATGCGCATGAAGATCTACATCATCGACGAGGCGCACATGCTTACCAAGGAGGGTGCAAACGCCTTCCTCAAGACGCTCGAAGAGCCGCCGCCGCACGCGATCTTCATCCTCGCAACGACCGAGCCGGAGAAACTGCCGGTGACGATCCTCTCGCGTTGCCAGCGCTACACGTTCCGCCGCATCGCGGTTCCGGTCATGATTGAGAAGATGAGAGAAATTGCGCAGGGCGAGGGGATCGCGATCGACGACGAAGCGTTGGCGGCGATCGCCTATCGTGCCGATGGTGGTTTGCGCGACGCGCTGACGATGCTCGAGCAGCTAGCCGCATTCTCTTCCGGTCAGTCGGTGGCCGCGGCGACTTTAGACCTGGCGTTCGGGTCGACTGGGCGGGAGTTCGCGCAAACGCTGATCGATACGATTCTCGCCGGCGACGCGACCGGCGCACTTCGCACGGTCGAAGCGGCAAGCGATGCAGGCGCCGACCTCACCGTACTGACCCGTTCGCTCATCGCGGGCTTTCGCCACCTGCTGGTGGCTCGGATCGATGCGAGCTTGCTGGCGGGCGAACTTGCACCCGAGGACGCGGAGCGCACCGTTCGTCAAGCGGCGAGCCTATCGCAAGCGATGCTCGTGCGCGCCTTACGCACCTT
>JBAPZS010000186.1:0-5324 GCA_049285355.1 Candidatus Cybelea sp.
CGTCTACTTTCTGTGGGTGCGGAGAACCGCCGCGCCTAATGCGGCCAACTGATGCTGCCCGATTACCTGGAGTGCTCGCGCGATGCGACGCATCGGTTTCCCGCCAACCAACTCGCGACGGTCTGCCCGGCCGAGGGCGCGCCGCTGCTCGTGCGCTACGCCGGCGCCGCGATGACGCGCGAAGCGTTGGCGACGCGTCCGTGGACGATGTGGCGCTATCGTGAACTGTTGCCGCTTACCGACGGCGAGGAGCCTATCTCTTTGGGCGAAGGCGCGACGCCGCTGCTCGCGCTCGCGCGCTCCTCGCACGGCCTCGGACGCGACGTCGTGTACGTAAAGGACGAAGGGCAGAATCCGACCGGCTCTTTCAAGGCGCGCGGAATGTCGGTGGCGGTGACGATGGCCAAGCGTTTGGGAGTGCCGTCGTTCGTCGCACCGAGCGCCGGAAATGCGGGCGGCGCGCTCGCCGCATATGGCGCGCGAGCGGGACTTCCCGTACGCGTGTACGTACCGCGCGATACCCCGCGCATACTCCTCGACGAGATGCGCGATTACGGCGCAGAGGTCGTGCTCGTTGACGGCTTGATCGATGAAGCCGGAAGGCTGGCGGCGGAGTACGCGCGCGAGACCGGCGCGTTTAACGTTGCGACCTTTCGCGAGCCGTATCGCGTGGAGGGAAAAAAGACGATGGGATTCGAGCTGGTCGAGCAGCTCGGGCGCGTACCCGGCAGCATCGTCTATCCGACGGGCGGCGGCACCGGGCTGGTTGCCATGTGGAAGGCATTTGCGGAGCTCGAAGAGCTGGGGTGGATCGGCGCGGAGCGACCAGTGATGATCTCGGTTCAAGCCGAGGGTTGCGCGCCGATCGTTCGCGCATTCGAGCGCGGCGACGAAAGCGCGACACCCGTCGAGAACGGCACGACGAAGATGTGGGGCTTACGCGTACCGGGCGGCATCGGCGACCGGCTGACGCTACGCGCGCTCTACGAGTCGCATGGGCGCGCGATTACGGTCAGCGACGACGAGGCCGATCGCGCGATGCACGATCTCCATCGATTGGAGGGGATCGATGCAACCGAGGAGGGCGGCGCGACCCTGGCGGCGCTACGTCTTCTGCTCACTGCCGGCGTGACGCTTCCCACGCCGATCGTGCTCTTCAATACCGCGACGTCGTTGAAGTACGCGCCGCGGCTTTAGGCCGACTACTGTGGTGTGAGGATGAGTTTCATTGCCTCGAAGTCGACCGTATAGGCGTAGTGGCGCAGGTAGAGATCGGAGATCCCGCCCCACACGATGAAGGGAAAGATGCCGAACGGCGTACCGCCCGGTGTATAGATGCCGCGGACGTTGTGCTGAATGGCGTTGCCGACCGCGATCGACTGCGCAACAAACGGGATCGCCGCGAGCGTGCCGGCCCCGCCGATGCCGGTTCCGGCCTTACCGAGATCGATATCGAGCCGCGCGGCGCTGATGAGCTGCGCCGACGGCATGAGACCGCCGCCGGCCAGTCCGGAATCGAAGAGATAGAGCACCTGTGGCGTGTTGTTGACCGAGGCTTTTGCAAAGACGAAGTGATCGCCGACGAGCCAGCAGGGCTCGATAGTAGCGTTCGCGGCTTGGGCATCGGCCAGGAACCTCTCCGAAGCATCGCGCGGACGGATTACGAGACGGTCGCGCGGGTAGTCTATCGTTACGAGAAAGCGTTCGAAGAGCGTCGTTCCGATGATGCCGTCGATCTGCATCGGGAAGAGCTTGGCCGGCATCGGCAGCACTGAGACCGGCATGTCGTACGCGGTCGCGCCGCCCAGCGTTATTGAGTCGATCGTCGACGAGGCGAGCGGCGCGTGCTGCCCTCCCGCGAAGGTTCCCATGCCGGCCGACTCGAGCTTGAGACCGAGACTCTGCGCGAAGCTCGTGTCGAGATCGACCGTGCCGCCGGTGTCGACCACAAACGTCCCGCGTTTTCCGTTTATCGTCGCGTAGATCACCGGCAACGGGTCGGCGACGATGAAAGGAACCTGCGTTATGCCGCCGGCGATGGTGACGCGTTTGCTCGCCTCCGATTGGCGGCGATGCAGTTCTTTGAGCAGGCTCGCCGCGCGCGCGTTCGCTGGGTCTTTCGTGGCGACCGCCTGCAGCAGCGGCTCCGCATCGGTGAGGTCGTTCTGGTAGAGCTCGATCGCGCCGAGGCCGAGCTGGGCGGTTTCGTCGTTCGGACTCTCGTTTAACTCCGCCGCATACGCCGCAGCGGCGCTGCCGAAGTCGCCGGCAGCGAAGAGCTGCCCCGCGGTATCGGGCGCGACGCTCGGTGCCGGCGCGGCACCGATCATTGCCGATGCGAGAACCGAGAGCATGATCTGACGCACTTGTCGTCCTTCGACTCCGCTCAGGACGACACCGTGCGGGTTCAGGATGACACCGTGCGGGTTCAGGATGACACCGTGCGGGTTCAGGGTGACAAGTGACTTAGTGAGCGGTTTCCCATAGGTACATCTCGTTGCCGTCGGGGTCCTCGAAGTGCGCGAACTTCCCGGCGTCGTCGTTGATCACCGGGCCTTTAAACTTCACGCCCTTTTCGGTAAGCCGCCCGACCACCGTATCGATGGGTTCGTCGATCTCGAAGCCGAGCATCATCCCGCCCTTGGTGCCCGGTGCGGGATACTGCGGCGAGGCGGGATGTAAGCCGATCGTAAGTCCCTTGCCCGCGTCGATCGTTGCCCAAAAATCGTCGTAGCGAACGCCCAGCTTCAGCCCGAGAGCGTTCGTGTAGAAGTCGACGGCTCGGTCCATACTGGAGACCAAGACCGTCGCGTTGCCGCCGGTAATCATAGTGGGTATACTTGGTCCGAACACCGGCAAACCCTGTGGGAGGCTTTATGAACGTCGTCGCCTTACTTTCGCGAATTCTGCTCGGCTTGGTTTTGTTTGCGGCGGGTCTCGGTACGTTTCTCATGAAGCAGCCCGCGGCCGTGCCGGGACTCGCCGGTCAGTTCAATGCCATAATGTTTACCTCGCATTTCACCCTGTTCATCGCCGCGGCGCAGTTCGTGATGGGAGTACTGCTGCTCGTGAACCGCTACGTGCCGCTGGCGCTGATGATGGTCGCCGCGTTTATCTACAACAGTTTTGCCTTCCACATCACAATGCTGCCGAGCGCGCTCTTCGCACCCATTATCGTTTCCATACTTTGGTTTGCGATCGCGTGGCAGTACCGCGGGCTTTTCGCGCCGCTCTTTGCTGCTAAGCCGAGGGTTGGGTAGCGCCCTTCGTTTGCGCATTGTCGTCCTTCGACTCCGCTCAGGATGACAATGCGACTTCGCTCATCCTTCGGCAGGGCTCACCATGACACCGACTAGCGGCTGATGACGGCGCCGCGGCCGCCCGAAAGAGTAAGTGTTTTCGACGGCACGCCGCCCTTGGGGTAAGGAAAAAAGCCGACCTGGTAGGTGGGAGCGTCGGGCGTGACAACCGTCGACTTGTCGATAAAGAACTGCGCGACGTTACCGTCGATGCCCAGGGGCGTAGTTCCCTTCAACGTACCGCTCGAACCGGCGATCGCGAACTGGTAGATGTTGTTGGTCTCGAAGTCGCCGACTGCAATGTGTTCGCCGTCCCACTGCACGCCGGAGGGATACCCCAGCGTCACGTTCAGCGTGATGTTGGTAAAGTTCGTACTGCCTTTGGGCAGCTCGGCGAAGCCGAACTCGAAACTGTTGTACAGGAGTCCGTCGAGATAGAGATTGCCGTTCGGATCGTAGCCACAGTACGCGACGTCTTCCAGCGCCGAGTCGATGTAGGTCGCCGGCGTGCCGCGCGCTTTCTTGTAGAGCGCGATGCCGCCTTGGCCGCCGCTGGGAGTCTGGAAGTTTGCGACGGCGAGATCGCCGGTCGTTTTATCGACGGCACATCCCTGCGGCTGGCCGGCCGAGTCTTGCAGGGTCGCGAGCGGTGAGGTTCCGCCGTGTGCGTACTCGACGATATCCTGCGCGTCGAAGTCCGTGATAAACACGTGGCCCCTCCTATCGGCGCAGAGGCCCTCAGCATCCTGAAAGCCCGACAGTTTCCCGACGAGTTTCTCCCTTGGGTAGGAGTAGACGTAGACCGCGCCGCCGGTGCCGGTTGAAAGGTAGAGCAGCCTCTTCTTCTTCGCGTCGGGCGCCATCCAGGTGTGGGTCGGCTCCCGCAGCTGCGGGATCGCAGACGAGGCGGCCAGCGGCGAAAGGGAGCCACAGCCGGCGAGGGCCGCAACGCTCAGCAGCAGCGCCGGGGGAAGCATAAAACGAGTCATCTTGTGTTCCTTCGACTTCGGACAGGGAGGCCATGGTTACGCGCATTGTCGCCCTTCGACTCCGCTCAGGGTGACAATGCGTCCGCTCAAGGTGACAATGCGTCCGCTCGCCCTTCGACTTCGCTCAGGGTGACAATGCGTCCGCTCAAGGGTGACAATGCGTCCGCTCGCCCTTCGACTCCGCTCAGGGTGACAATGCAACCATCGTGGCGTCGCCGGAGAGGGCCGCAGCGATTGTGTTGGGTTTGAAAGCGCAGATGTAGGCGGCGACGCCGCGTAACGCCGCGTTGGCCGCGGCCCGCAGTTTCGGTTTCATGCTCGAGCGGCAGGCATCGCCGGCGGCGAACTGCAGCGCTTCTTCGGGCGTGAAGCGGTCGATGCCGGAGGTTGCATCGTCGGCATCGCGCAGCACGCGCGGCACGTTCGTTACCGCAAGAAACGCCTCAACGTTCAGCGCGGCGGCGAGCGCGGCCGCCGCAAGATCGGCGTTGACGTTGTACGCGTGCGAACCATCACGCGCGACGGCGAGCGGGGCGACGACCGGCAGAAAACCGCCCGCTAGCAGCGTGCGAATCAACTGCACGTTCGTCGCGACGATCGTGCCGACGTAGCCGAGATCTTCGCCGTGCGATCCTCGCGCGCGCTCGGCGATCAGCGTATTGCCGTCCTGACCGCTGATGCCTACGGCCGGCAGGCCGAGTGCGAGAGCCTCGCGCACGAGCCGCTTGTTGGTGCTCCCGCAGAGCACGGCTTCGGTAACTTCGAGTGTCGCGGAATCGGTGACGCGCATGCCGTCGACGCGGGCGCTCTCGATGCCGGCGCGCGCGAGCGCCGCGTCGATCTCGGGGCCGCCGCCGTGGACGAGGACGACGGCGCTTCCGGCCTCGCGTAACGCCGCGATCTCCAAAAGAATGGGGTCCGGTCCGGCTCCGCCCCCCGGCATGGCCCCGCCGCCGTACTTCACGACCAAGCTTCTTGCATATTTATGCGGCATATGCATAAATATACAATAGATGTACGCTGCTGCGCTAGCCCC
>JBAPZS010000187.1:0-3084 GCA_049285355.1 Candidatus Cybelea sp.
GAGCACCACCATCGCATCGGCGGGGAGATAATCGAAAAGCGTCGCATTCTCGTCGAGACGGTCGTCCCAAGGCGTAACCGCAAGCCGCTCGATCGCCGCATCACTGCGCTGCGATTCGATTGCGAAGGTGCGCAGCGATTCGATCGTGTCACCGAAGAACTCGATGCGCGCCGGCACATCGGCGCTGGCCGCGAAGAGGTCGATGATTCCGCCGCGCACGGCGTACTCCCCGACCGCGCTCACGACATCGACTCGCGTGTAACCGAGGCCGAAGAGACGCTGCTGCAGCGCCTCCCAGCCGGGTTCGCTGCCTGGCTGTAATGAGAAGCGCAGCTCCTCGAAGCGTGCGCGCCGCATCAGCCGCTGCGCGAGCGCCGCAATTGGCGCTAAGACGATGCGCGGCGCGTTAGCGGCGAGATCGGCGAGCAGCGTGAGCCGCGCGCTTCGCTCCGACGGGCTCTCGATCGCGCCGACCGCCTCCTCCCGCGAACGCAACAGCGCGACGCGACCGCTGCGATCGCCGAGATAGTAGAGCAGATCGGCAAAGGCGCGCTCCGCGGCATCCGGCGTAGGTACGACGACCAGTTGCGTGCCGCCGAGCTCGCGATGCATCGCCGCGACGAGTGCCGGCCGTGCCGCTGCAATGGTTTCGTGCAGCGCGTAGCCGCCCGGCTTTTGGCCGGGTAGCCGGCGCAACGCGCGCAGCCGTTCGATTGCATTCGCCCACGCGCGGCTCGAGTCGGCGAGCGTCGCGAGGAGATCGTCCGGGGCCGCGGGCCGTTCGGATTGGAGGGTCTGCGCCGTCATGTGAGTCGCTCATTATACCAGGCCGGCCGGTGCCCAACGAGCGCGAGCAGCGGCAGGGTCGCAAGCACGCCGAGGAGGACCGCAAATGGCGGTGCCGGCGTCGCGATGGCGTCGGGCAGGTAGCGCAGCACCGCCGTAAGCGACATTACGATCGCAACCCGGCCGGCGCGGCTCTGCGGCGCAAGCGCCGCGACGGCCACGAGCCAGACGCCGTACCACGGATACGGGTTGGGAATCAGCACCCAGGCGCCCAGCGCGAGCCAGACCCAGCCTTCGATGCGCTCCTGCTGCAGTATCGCGATGCCGCGGCGCGCGAGCAGCGTGCCGGTTACGGCCGCGATCGCAAGCGCCGCCGCCGGACCGAGCGGTGCGAAGATCGCTTGCAGCGAGGCTTGCGGTGCATAGGTACCGTGCGGTGCGAGCTGCGTGGCCACGCCCGCAAATAAAGGAAGCGATGCACCGATTGCGAGCGCGAGTCCGGCGATCGCACCGATGCGTGCGCGCGATTCGACCGTCGCGAGTGCGACCGCAGCCGCCGCAGCCGGGGCCTTAATCGTCGCGGCGAGGGCGACGATCGCTGCGCCGATCCCCACTCGACCACCGCGGGCGAGAGCGAAGCCGGTCAGCACGACCGCCAGCGCGAGCACGTCGTTGTGTCCCTCGGCGGCGCACCAAATCGCCGCCGGATTGAGTCCGATCGTTGCCGCCGCGCGTAATCGCGCCGCGCGATCGCCCGCAAAGGCGAGACTCGAAATCGGCACGCAGAGCAAAAACCCCACGCAAGCCGCGATGCGAAATCCCTCCACCGGTGCCGCCGGGCCGAGCGGCGCCAGTGTGCCGACGACCACACGTGCGAACGCAACGAAGGCGGGGCCGTAGAGGCAGATCGGGAATGCGCTCCCCCACTGCCGTTGCGCGGCGCGCACGAGTTCGTCGGAGATCTGCGGCGCAAGTGCGTACGGATTGAGACCGATTCGCGCCATCTCGCCGTAGGCAGCATACGCAAAGACGTCGCTCGAGAAGACCACGGGCGCCAGCGACGCGGCGGCGAGCGCAATCGCGACGACGGTGCACAGCGTGCCCAGCGGGATGGGGTCGGCGCGCCGCAACACCCGCCAGTAGAGGAACGCGGCCGCCGCGATCGCCAGCGTCAGGCCGCCGAGCCAGGGAACGCCCGCAGCGCCCCAGTCGGTCGCGACGACCGGCGGCACTTTACGAAGCGACGCTTGCCGGACGATTAGCGACTGCGGCGGCCGCGATACCGAGCAGTAGCCACCACGCACCGCCGACCTTCGGGTAGAAGACGAGATCGTCCACGATCTGATGGCAGGCCAAGGCGAGGCTCGCCGCCAGGGCGGCCGCGACCCACGGCCGCTGCGCGCGTAAACGTTGCACTAACGGTCGCTGCACGAAAGCGCCGACCGTGGCGCCGGCGAGTGCGATCGTCGCGGCAAACAGCACGATCCCGCCCTCGGCCAGCGACTGCAAGTACCAGCTGTTGGCATGCGTCCGGACGCCGTACGCGCCGTACTCCGGCAGTTCGAGCTCGTAGTTGCCGGCGCCGACGCCGAGCAGCGGCCGATCGCGAAACATCCGCCAGGCCGCGCGCCACAGCTCGTCACGATTGCCGACGCCGCCCGCGTACGCGCTGGGGGCGAGCGAAATGCGCAGCACGCCCGGCGTGTGCGCGTAGATCGCCCACCAGATCGTTCCGCAAGCACCGGCGATCGCGCCAACTGCGGCGGCCTTCAGGCCCGGCCACGCGCGCCGTCCGCCCCACAGCACGATGACCGCAACGACGATCGCAAGTGCGACGATCCCAGCACGCGAGAACGTCAAGACGTCCGCGCAGACGGTTAGTCCGAGCGCGAGGTCGAGCAACATCGTACGTCTGACGAGCGCCCCCGCGCCCAGCGTTGCGATGGCGATGGTGCAGTAGGCCGAAAGCTGGTTCGGTCCCTCGAGCAGTCCCGCGATGCGTGGAACGATCGCCGCGCCGATATACAATCCCGAGGGCGCGCCGGCGACCTCTTGCACGAGCGCCGATCCCGAAACGATAATGGCCGCGATCGCGACGGTGCGAACGATCGCGGTATCGTCGCGATCCAACGCATAACACGAGTACGCGGCGACAAACATCAGCGCGTACTCGATCCACTTGAGCGTCTCGCGCGCGGCGGCGGCCGGATGCGCGGCGACGAGCAGCGTCAGCGCGGTAGCGAGAATGTAAAGCCCGAGCGCGCCGAGCAGCAGCGGCGCCGGCGGCCGCCGCAGCGC
>JBAPZS010000188.1:0-4137 GCA_049285355.1 Candidatus Cybelea sp.
ACGGACTTTCTCTCCATGTATCCCACGGTCAACGCCCTGATGGGACTGTGGAGGTACCTCGTTGCGGAGACTTTGGAACCGGTCTCGATGGAAGTCTCGGAGACCACCAGTTTTCTCCGCACGATTACGCCGGAAAAACTGTTCGATCCGAAGACGTGGTCCACACTTCCAGCGTTCGCGCGCGTGATACCCGACGGAGACATACTCCCGACGCGGGCCAAGTACAGCCTTGAGAGCAACGACTACCAGGTCGGTCTCAACTATGTCTATGCGACGAGTCCGGAACCCAAGGACGGCCTCTGGTACGCCCTCCCCGATCTCGCAGCGTCGGTACTGCTGACCGGGCGCATTCCCAAGGTCGTGGAAGGCTTCCGCATCGTCCCGAAGGGCCAGCTGTCCGCGTTACGGCCGATCACCTTGCGCGGCGCCGTAGCGGTCGATCCGCGGCGCGACGACTTCTTCCGCCGGGTGATCGAAGAGCGCAAGCGTCTCGCCAAAAGTCCGAACCTTTCCGATGACGAGCGCAAACGGCTCGACAAGGCGCTCAAGGTTCTGGCGAATGCGACGAGTTACGGCATCTTCGCCGAGATGCTGCGCCAAGAGACCACCAAGAAGCAGCCCGTTACGTGCTACGGCATCGACCCCGAACCGTTCGACTGCAGTGTCTTGCATCCCGAGAAGCCCGGCGAGTACTGCTTCCCGCCGCTGGCCGCGCTGATCACGGCGGCGGCGCGGCTGATGTTGGCGTTATTGGAGCGCTGCGTGACCGATCTCGGCGGCACGTATGCGATGGAAGACACCGACTCCATGGCGATTGTCGCAACGCGGCGCGGCGGGCTGATCGAGTGCCCCAGCGGTATCGATCGCAAGCGCGGGAAGCCGGCGGTCCGGGCGCTGTCGTGGGCGCAGGTCGATGCGATCGCCACGCGCTTCGAAGCGCTCAATCCCTACGACCGCAGCGCGATCGGCGGCTCGGTACTTAAGATCGAGGAGGACAATAAGAACCCGCAAACCGGCAAACGGCGGCAGCTGTGGTGCCTGGCGATTTCCGTCAAGCGTTACTGTCTGTTCTTGCGCGATCGGGACGGCGAGCCGGCCTTGCTCCGCGAGGGCCTCAACAATAAGGAAGACCGCTATTCCGAGCACGGCCTGGGGCATCTCCTCAATCCGGCCGACCCGCAGAGCGAGGATCGCAGCTGGATCGCGCAGGCATGGCTGGCGATCGTGCGCCGTTCCTTGGGGCTGCCTACGACACCGCTGCGCTTCGAGAAGCGCGTCGCCGTCGGCCGCACCTCGGTCAGCAGTCCAGCCATCATGAAGGCGCTGGCAACGCTCAACGCCGGCAAGTCGTACGCAAAGAAGATCAAGCCCTTTAACTTCATCCTGAGCTGCCACGTTCGAAAGCTCGGCCACCCGATCGGCGTCGATGCCGAGAAGTTCCACTTGATCGCGCCGTTTGAAAAAGACCCACGGAAGTGGGAAGCGATGCAGTGGATCGATCAGTACTCGGAGACCGGCAAGCGCTATCGCATCACGACCGCTGGTCCGCACGGATCGCGGACCGTCGCGCGGGTGAAAAGTTACGGCGACGTGCTCCGTGAGTACGAGTACCATCCCGAAGCCAAGTGCGCCGATGCCGACGGTAAGCCATGCGGTAAGCAGACCATCGGACTGCTGCGCCGGCGGCATGTTGCGATCGATGGGTTCACCTACATCGGCAAGGAGTCGAACAAACTGGAAGAGGTCGAAGAGGGCGGCGTTCCCAGCGATAGCGACGTTTACACCGTCTTTGTCGATCCGCGGCGTGATGAGTGGACTACGACGATCCTGCCCGAACTGCGGCGCATTGCCCTTTCGGAGCTTGAGGCCGAAACCGGCCTCGACCGAAGAACCCTTCAGCGAATCCGCGCGGGACAGCGCCCGCATCCAAAGAATGCGATTATTCTTACATCTATCGCGTTAGCGAGAACGGAGCTGAAGCGGTCCTGACGGTGGTCGATGGGTAGCTCGTGGCTTGGCTGCTCCGGTGGGACAGCCCCCAGCCGCGACGAACGTACTCAGGCTTCGATCCGTTCAATTTTTAGGGAGAGCTCGGCAGATGGGTACCTTGGCTTCCAATCGCTACGCGCTTAGCATCGGCGCTGCCGCAGCATTGCTCGCAGGTTGTGGCCAATCCCAACCGCTGATCGGCGCGCCGGGCCTCTTGCCGAGGGGTTCCCAAAGCCACGAAATCGCTCAGGCGTCGTCGCCGGGACCAGCATACAAGACATCCGACCCCCTGCTCTACGTAGGTGCCACTGACTTGGGCGCCACGCCGCTGTACATTTACAAAGCGAATGTAAACAATCCTAAGCCGCTCGCTCAGATAAGCAAAGACGTCGATAGCGCTTCGGGGGTGTGCATCGACGGCGACGGCACTCTCTATGTTGTCAACGAGTCAACTAGCGCTGGATGGGTTTCGGAATACGCCCTTGGTCATGTCAAGCCGCTTCGAGTGATTACCAAAGGAATCAACACCCCAGCGTATTGCGCGATCGACGCGTCGGGCAATCTCTGGGTGACGAACATTGGTCTCGATAACGTCACAGAATACTTAAAAGGATCGACAAAACCCCATGCGACGATCACCAAGGGGTTAACGTACCCTGTCGGCATTGCCATCGACCGTGCCGGCAGCCTTTACGTCGGCAATAATCATGCGGGCTACAGCCAGTCAAACATCCAGGTGTACGCTCCAGGCAGCAAAACACCGTCAAGGACGATCACCGATGGAATAACCTGGCCAGGAGGCATAGCGGTTGACGCGCACGATACGCTCTACGTGGCCAATTTAACATTAGGTCGTTCCCTTAAGCCCGGCAACATTGAAGAGTATCGCTCCGGGCAGAGTAAGCCGTACCGGACGATAACAAATGAACTCGTATTACCGCTCGACGTTGTACTTAACAAGACCGGCTGGCTTTACGTGTCCGATGGACCTCATTACTATGGTACGAGTCCATATGAAGTCCTTGAGTTCCCGCCGGGCTCCCTGAAACCGTCTCGGCGGATAACCGAAGGACTCTTCAATGCTGATGGGCTGGCGTATTACCCGCCGGTATTACCGTAGCGGCCTTCCTAGGTATCGTGGCATTCTTGGATCGAGGTGCAAGGTAGAATGAAGAGCTTGAGTCTCGGCCCCACGGCGCTAAACATTTGCGTGGCTACTGCATTGCTTGCGGGCTGCGGCGGATCGCAACCGCCGATCGGCGCGCCGGGTGCGATGCCGCAAAGCCGCGCGTGAACCGTAATCGGTTTTGGACGTGGTACGCCGCCGTGAACCTAGCCTGGGGCGTGTTCGGCATTGCCCTATTTACCTACATTTGGTTTCACCCGGTGGCGCTCTATTATCTAGCCCACAATCTGCTACATTTTTCGCTAGGAGGGTCAAGCGCAAGCCCTCGTTAGTCGGTAGCGCACACCGCGGCCTGGCTGGCTCGGTGGGACTGAGCCCAGCCCCGGCCGAAACAGCACCAAGCCCCGTGACGCTCACGGTGCGAGGAGCGGACCAACCGATGAGGAGCCGATTTTTTTTGCCGCTACGCGCTATTAATCTGCGCGCCTGCCGCAATGCTCGCGGGCTGCGGTGGATCGCCGCCGGCGCTCCGGGCGCGATGCTGCAGACCTAGATGTTTTGCGGCGTAAAAGCCCAGCTCCGTTCGAGGCTCGCGCGAAAGAATCGATGAAGCTGTTTACAGCAATCTGGTATTTGCTCATGCTAGTTTGGGTTGTCGGCTTCGCGGGCTCGGGTAGCCTGAACTTTGCCGCGGTTCTATTGGTCCCAGCGCTCTACTGGCTTGTGCGACTCCAACTTTCTCGGAAGTACACTCGCACTGGGAACGTTGTGGCGATTTGTGCGGTGGGGCTTATGGCGGTGATCCTAACGCTAGCAGTTGTGGATACCGCGCTAAGCATCTTACCGCCAGTGAGATAGTCCCCACCACCTCATAATCCCCCCGCGCCTCTACCCCGCGCCTCTGCCCCGCGCACCGCTGCCGCGATCGCCACGGTTCTTGCCTAGCGGCTTTGATTGGCTCGCAGCTTTGCTCGCATTGCAGCGCGCGCCTCGCACCGCGGCAGCGTAGCTCGCAGCAGCCT
>JBAPZS010000189.1:0-4795 GCA_049285355.1 Candidatus Cybelea sp.
TACTAGCCCTAGTCGGCAGACCGGGCGGATTGCCAAGCCTTTGCGGACCCGGCGTCATCTCCTTGAGGACAAATTGACGAAAAATGTGGAAAGGCTGTGTACAAAAAGAGTTAGAAACTGCCCTAGGGCTCTAGAAGAAGGTCCCGCGTTCGGTTATCATACTCTGTCAGTTCTTGTTTTTTCTTGTTGCTAGGAGCTTTACGTGAACCGTACCTTCGCTTTTCTACTCGTTGCTTTGGGTTTAGTCGCGCCGCTGTGCGCGCGCGGGGCAACCGTGGCCGCTACTTCCATCCCGGACGGCACCTATACGGTAAAAGTAGAGAAGATCGTGGATAACAAGCACGTCGAAGTGCGCATGGACAATGGATCGGAGACGACGTTAACGGCCGGTCGCTCGACCGTCGACTTTACAAAGCTGCAGCCTAGCGACCAGGTCAAGGTTTCGCTCATCAGCGGAACCGTGATGGTCTACCTCGACCTCACCAGCCACTAACGCTTCCCGACTCTAGCGGTAAACGACGACCGGCGTGCCGGGCGCGCGGAGGTCTATCGCCGCAACGCTGCGTTGGCGGCGTACCACCTGCGCGAGGATCGCTTGGAGTAATCGCACCTTGTGCCCGAGATCGTTGCGCTCGCCAAATAGAATGCGCAGGCCTGAAGGTGTCGTCGCAACGAGTCCGCCGAACCGATCGAAAGCAAGACTCGCTGGGAAGACTCCGTTGCCGGCCAACGTGGTATAGCTCTCTCGAAGCGCCAGCGCGTCGGGCGCCGTAACGAACCTTCCCGGCGTCAGATCAAGGTTCGGCAGGATGAAGACCGGCAGCCTCTCGTCCCCCGATGCCGGCGAGAGAACCCGCATTGCATGGTCCACGATCGCCTGCGTCGCGCCGCTTTGGAGGATTGCAAAGGGCACTCGCTCCGTAACCCAGACCGTGAGCGACGCCGGAGGAATGCGCCCAACCGAGACCGAGTCGACATACGGGATCGCGCGTATTCGATCGGCGATCGCCCGGGTATTCTCGAACCAAATGCTTCGATTCGTTGGGATCTCCGCGCGGGCTAGGATCTCGTCCGTCGAGACGCGCTGGTTGCCGCTAACCGTCACGCGCTTAAGATTGAAGCCCGGCCACATCGCGAGATAGACAAGCCCGAGCAAGGCGAGCGCTCCAAAGAATGCAATCAGTATCCAAAAGGGGCGGATGCGCGCCGCGGTCGAGCGCTTGACTCTGCGCGTTTTGACGTAACCGCGGCTCACCCCAGCACGTACTTTTCGATTGCCTCGGCGACTCCGTCGTGTTCGAGGTCCGAGACCACCGCGGCGGCAACGGCTCGCAACTCCTGGGGAGCGGAGCCCATCGCAATTCCGAAGCCCGCCGCCTCCAGCAGAGGCGCGTCGTTCCAGGAATCGCCGATCGCGGCCGTTTGCTCAATAGGAACGCCCAAATGCGCCGCGACGAACCGCAGCGCCGCGCCTTTGTCAACCGCAGGATCGAGAACCTCGACGAACTCCGGGAGGCTACGCGTTACGTAGGCGCGCCCACCGAGCGTGGCGCCCAACTTTTGCGCATACGCCGCCGCCGCCGGCGCGTCCGCAACGATGACCCCTTTGGTCGCGGGGCTGTACGCAAAGGCTTCCCGCAACGACGCAACGATCACCGGCTCCGTTAGCGATAGCGCGGCGTAAAGATCCGAGAAGCGATTGCGCGCTTCGCAATAGTATTCGTCGTTGCGATAAAGCTGGAGATGCACCCCGTCGCGTTGCGTGATATCGATGAGCTCGCGCACGACCCGGTTGTCCAGCGCAGCGTGCGCAAGCACTTCATCGGTGGCAGGATCCACGATCGCGGCCCCTTGGTAGCAGATCAGCGGAGCGTCGAAACCGAGTTCGCGGGCGAACGGCAGCGCGGCCCGGTACATGCGCCCGGTGACGAGGCACCCGGCAATACCCGCCTGCTTCATTCGTTCGATCGACCGCCGGACGTTGTCCGAAATTTTAAGGTCGCGGCCAACCAACGTTCCGTCCACGTCGAAGGCGACGAGCCGAATCACCCGTACGCGTCCAACGTGCCTTCGCGAACTCCATTGGGAGCGAAAATGCGCTCGAGTTCGCCGCGCACGCGGGCGTCGCCGGCGATGGCCCGCGCAACGCGTTGCGAGCGCCCATGCACGTGCATTACGACCGGCATCTCGCCCGGCCATTCGTCGATCAGACGCGCAAGCCGGTCGATCTGATCGCGATGCGTTACGTCCACGTGCCAGCCCAACGCCTTCGCGCTAACGACCGAGGGGGGCGGCACAACGAAGGGCGCGACCTCGTTGGCGGCTACCGAAAGCTCGACGTGCGGCTCCTCCCCGGGTGCCGCACTGGGTCGCTCGCGCAAGCGGAGGCGCCCTTTTACGACGAGTATCGCGTCGGGTTCGAACAAGTGCCCCACCTGGGCGTAACTCTTCGAGAAAAGCACGACGTCGCAAAACCCGGTCGTGTCGGCGAGTTGCGCGATCAAAATCTGCTGGCCCGATTTCGTCAGCGTCCGGCGCACCGCGGTCACCGTTCCGGCAATCGTAACGGGCGCGTCCTCGGCGAGCTCGGCAAGTTCGCGCATCGGCTGCGCGCCGGTCCGCGCTAGCGCCGGGCCGAGTTCGGCGAGCGGATGACCCGAGACGAATATCCCCAGCGTCTCCCGCTCCCAGGCGAGCATCTCGTGCGTCGTGGGCGCCGGCACGCTCGGAAGCTTCGGCGCCAGCGTCGGCGAGTCGCTGCTCGCTCCGCTAAAAAGCGAGGCCTGGCCCAACTCCGCGTCGCGCGTCGTCCGAGCTGCTAGTTCGAGCGCGGTGTCCAAGGCGGCGAGTTTCTGCGCGCGGTTTCCGGGGAGATCGTCGAGCGCTCCACATTTAATGAGCGCCTCGAACACTCGGCGATTGACGTGCTTGGCATCGACCCGGGAAGCGAGATCGAAAATGTCGGTGAAGCGCCCACCGAGCGCGCGAGCGTCGATGATCGTTCGCACGGCGGCCTCGCCGACGCCTTTTACTGCAGCCAAGCCAAAGCGAATCGCGCTGCCGACGACTGCGAAGTCGACGAGCGACTCGTTAACGTCGGGAGGTAAGACGTCGATCTCCATCTTCTTTGCCTCGTCAATGTACTCGACGAGCTTATCGGTCTTGTCCTTAACCGAGGTCATGAGCGCGGAAAGGTACTGCAGCGGATGATTGGCCTTCAAATATGCGGTCTGCAGTGCGATCCACGCATAAGCGGCGGCGTGCGACTTGTTGAAGCCGTAGCCGGCAAACGGCTCGACGAAATGGAATATCCGCTCTGCCAGCCCGCGATTGATTCCAGATGTCGCGATCGCACCCGAGACGAACTTCTCCTGGTAGATCGGAATCTTCTCCTTCTGCTTCTTTGACATGACCTTGCGCAACTCGTCGGCTTCGCTCATCGTGAAGCCTGCGATATCGCGCGCCATCTGCATCGCCTGCTCTTGGTAGACCGCCGTCCCGTAGGTCTCTGCTAAGATCGGTTCGAGCTTCGGGTGCAGGTATGTCGGTGTCGAGCGGCCGTGTTTGTTGGCGATGTACTGGGGAATCCAGTCCATCGGTCCCGGGCGGTAGAGCGCGACGAGCGCCACGATATCCTCGAAGCGTGATGGCTGCAGCTCCGCGCAGACGCGCTTCATCCCCTCGGACTCGAGCTGAAAGACGCCCATCGTCTCACCACGGCCGAGCATCTCGAAGGTCTTTGGATCGTCGATGGGAATCGCCGTCAGGTCGAAGCCCTCGTCCACCGTCCGCCGGATCTCGCGCACCGCGTTCTGCATCACGGTTAGGTTGCGTAGCCCAAGGAAATCCATCTTGAGCAGACCGATGCGCTCGATCCAATCCATGTCGTACTGCGTATTGATGCCGCCATCGCCGAAACGCACCAGCGGCGTGTACTCCATGAGCGGGCCGGCCGAGATCACGACGCCCGCGGCGTGCGTTCCGGCGTTGCGCGCGAGCCCCTCGATCTCTTTTGCGGTGTCGAGCAGCTTGCGCATCTCGGGGCGCGTGGCGTAGATCGACCTCAGTTCGGGAATCTGCTCGATCGCTTTCGAGATCGTCAGGCCGCCCGGGCCCGACGGCACCAGCTTAGCGATCCGATCGACATCGGGAAGGGCGACGCCGAGCGCCCGGCCGGCATCCCGGATGGCCGCGCGTGCCGCCATCGTCCCGAAGGTCACGATCTGCGCGACGCGATCCTTCCCGTACTTTTCGGTAACGTAGTCGATCACTTCATCCCGGCGCTCGACGCAGAAGTCGGTATCGATATCCGGCATCGAGATCCGTTCGGGGTTTAAGAAGCGTTCGAACAGCAGGTTGAACCGTATCGGATCGAGATCGGTGATCTTCAGGCAGTACGCAACGAGCGATCCCACCGCGGAGCCGCGACCGGGTCCGACCGGAATCCCGCGATCGCGTGCGTACTTGATAAAGTCCCAAACGATGAGAAAGTAGGATGAAAATCCCATCTTGGTGATGACGCCGAGCTCGTACTCGAGGCGTGCGCGCAAGGCCGGCTCGCTTTCGATGCGCGCGGTGTCGTAGCGCTCCAGGAGCCCCAGCTGGCACAGCTCCCGAAGATACGCGGCGTCACTCTTCTCGGGCGCGTCGCTCTCCTGCGGAACCGGGAATTGCGGCAGATGAAAGATTTTTTCGGGAATTCGAATATCGATGCGTTGCGCGATCTTCAGCGTGTTCTCGCAGGCCTCCGGCAGATCGCTCCACAGCGCGAGCATCTCTTCGGCCGACTTCAGGT
>JBAPZS010000190.1:0-6046 GCA_049285355.1 Candidatus Cybelea sp.
AGGCGTGTAATAGATTATAGCCACCCGAAATCTGTATGCCCGTATCGAACTCGCTGATATTCGTGTTCGAGACGCGCGGCTCCGAGGCGCTGCCAATCTTGATGGCTATGCAGCCCGTCGGCCCTCCAGCGTCGCCGGCTGAGTCGTATACCGGCATCTGGTTGATGTCACAATGATCGACAAAATTGTCGGAATGTTCCATGTCGATCATGATCGGTACGAACGAGCCGCTGGCGGGGGCTCCGTTATAGTAAATTGTGCAGTCTAACATGCCGCTGCGAAAGCCGTTCATATACATAGCGGTCGGCCAATTGTTAAAGTAGCACCCTTCGCACCTGACGTTGTCTACAGTTGCGTTTACCGCATAGTAGGTCGTGTTGTTGAAGTCCGTCGGAGAAAACGTCAATTGCAGGTCTCTAAAAAGGCAGCCGTGCTCTTTATTGCTGCTGCTGAAATCGAATAGATCCGCGTTGGCTGACTGTACGAGCTCCGTGCTACCCCCTACTCCTTCGATCACGATGCCAACGTACGTCGGCCCCGGTCCATATGATCCCGGAACAGAAACGCTACTTTTGAAGTAGTATTGACCCGCCGGAATAAAGACTTTACCGCCACCACTATTGCCAGCTGCAGTGAGTGCCGCCTGAAGTGCTGGGCCGTTGTCTGCCGCACTCGTTGACATGCCGTAGTCGACGGCGTTGTAGACCGCATTGTTCGCGCTTCCTTCCCACTCGCTCGTAGTCCAAGTCCCGCTCGTCGCTGGATAGGAAAGATAACCTGCGGAGCCGTTGGGGTTTTGCACGGTAGCGTAGGATGGTTTCGTGTTGTCGATACTTATCCAATACGAATGTGCCTCAACGTACTGCGCATTGGAAGCGCGGTACATGGTTCCGTTGATTTCATGGTCTTCATGGTAGGCCATGAGGGATTCGCTCGCGTTGTACAACACGCCAGGATAAGCTTTTGTGATCTCGACGTTCGTCGTAAATGACATGGTTGGCGTCTCCTCTAATGTTTAGTGTTGAGAAAGAAAATGGCTCAGGACCATCGCCCACGGCAACGGAAAGAAGACGAGTAAACAGATTGTTTCATATTAGTGCCAGGGACGAGGATCGATAAACCGGGATGACAGTTAAGAGCTTGTTAATGAAGCCCCCAAAAATGGCTTCGCCCGCAAGGGCGGGGCCATCTTCAGTGTGATTGCGTTGGGCTCAGACGAAGCGTCGACGCACCGTTCTGCGGTTTGCTGACACCTTAGCGGTGTCAGGGCTCGGGTCGTAACTCCGAGAACCCTATTATACTTCGTGGGAGTTAACAGGGCAAGGTAGGTGTTAGAGGTGTTCCTGCTCGCGGCGAAGTTTGGATTCTGATTGGCTGCCAAACTAGAAGCACCGGCGGACCGCATTTGCAGCGTTGTAGTTTACGCAAGGCGCGTATCCAGAGAAACTGGACCCTCCGCGGGTCTGCCCAGCGCGGGCCGGCGCGAATGCAAATCGCTACTCTCCGCCGCGATTCGGCATTGACTGCCAAATCGCGAACGCGGTGCTGACGCTTCTTATGGCAGCAGCGGCGGAAAGTAGGCGACGCCTTGGGGGTCGTGAAGGCCTTTACCGATCATGCGGCGTGATGGTTTGATTGAACCAGACGAAAACTCAAGAATAGCCGGGGCTGGCCCGCTGCAGCCCTGCGTTCCATCGTTCACCTCGTACATCCGCCCGTTCTTGGCGAATGTGAGGTCGGGGGGACCATTTATGTTTTCGGTAATCGTGCGATATGGATCGCTCTGGCCCGCACGGTACTCCTCTATATTGCATGGAGCAACGCTGTTAGTCACGTAAAGCGTTCCACTAGCATCCACAGCCATGCCACCTGGCCAGGTGACTCCGTCGGTAATCGACCTCGACGGTGATTTGCCGCCGCGCGAAAACACTTGAACATTTGACGTGCCGTAGGGCTCGAGATTCCCTACGTAGGTGTCGCCCGCGCTGTCGATCGCGACACTGTTCGGATACGTTAGGCCATTTTTTAGGGTGATGTGTGGCTTCGTCGTAGTTTTCAAGTACTCGGTAACCGTCGGGCCACCAACGTTTGCAACCCAGAGATTCCCACGACGGTCGATTGCGCAGTATCCGGGGATGTTGATTCCCTTCGTGATAAGCCTGAGCGGTTTGGTTTTGCCGAGAGCGTACTCGGAAACCCAGCCTAGGCTGCTGCCGGGCTCGTTCGTGACGTAAAGCGTGCCATCGCCGTCGATGCAGTCGCCCACAGGCTCGGAGAGGCCCATGCTGATCACGGCTATGGGGCTCGGGTCCTTGGCACTCGCGTCGTAAACCGTCACGGAGCTGTATGCCGCACTAACGTTAGTTACGTAAAGCAGTGGACCGGAAACCTTATATTCCGGCGAATCCGCGATGCGCCCGCTTTCCGTCGGGTCAAATGCGGCGAGGTGCTCGCGGAAAGTGCGCCCTAAAATACTGAGGCCAGAGCCGTTGGATGGTCCGATCAGCGGCTGCGACCCACCACACCCCGCCAGCAAAGCAACAGCAACGCACCCATGTAGGGCGTACTTGCTAAGACCAAAGCTCTTCATTCTCATGCTCCTCGTTCCATTAACGGATCGGCCGCTAAGAACGTTCCGCTAGCCGACCGCCGTTCCATGGCAGCAAGCTGGCTCCGACCCCGTTTTCGCCTAACAGAGCCTAGCCAGGGTTGCCTCGATCTTCGCGATGGTGCAAGCCAGCGGTCCTTTCATAAGGATCGCGTAGCCGATTTGACAGTCGTCGGGCAACTTTTTCGAACCAGCACTTCGACCGAATCCGAGAGGCGCGGGAGCCGCGTCAGAGAAGCATTAGCGCCAGTATAACTGGGGCAAGATAAGCTGAGGATGAAATGACTAGACAAACGCTGTTATCCGCCCTTCTCGCGTCGCCTTTTGGTGCCTTATTTGCGTCTAAGCAGTCGAAGATCGAGGCTCAAGATCAAGACTGGGTTACTTTTGGGCCTGGTACGTATACCATTGCGCCGGGGGGCTCGATCCGAGTACTCGGTGCCAAGAACATGCGCATCGAAGGCTGCACTTTTAAAGACTGTTCGGAATCTGGTAGAGCGATGAGTGCGTCGGGGATTGAACTTCGCAATCCGGCGTAAGCGGAAACGGCGACGACGTCGCCGGGACCGCTCTATGTTAGCAAGTACGGAAGCAAATGCCAAACTTGCTAGCTGGAGGTCACGATGCGTTAGAGTTTTGCGCTCAGTCGACGCTAGCGGTTACTTGTTAGGATGGCTTTAGTGATTTTCAAGGCGCGCGGACAGATGCCTTAGCTATTTATCAAGTCGGTGAGGGCGTCCCAATGTCTTCTATGTGGTGTTCGTGTTCCAGATCGGATGCGCGAGCATGCCACTAGCGAAAGCCCCGTCGCAACGGCAAGCTCCTTGAGCGACAACGCGTCGAGCTTTGGAAGCACCTCGCGCCGGAACCACGACGCATCGCGCGGCTGCGAGCCATGCTCGCGCTTCCACTCACGATTGCGGCGGTGTGCCTCGGAGACCGCTGCCGCACGCTTGCGGTTTACCTCCGGATCGCGGCGCGGGTCGGTGCCGGCAGCGGCCTGGCGTGCGAGGGCCGTACGCGCGGCCGCCACGGCTTTACTCGCCTGCGCGACCTTCATCCTAGGAATACACGCGTCGCAATGCCGGCGGCGGCGTTTGACCACCGGCTCTCCGCACGCGGCACACGGGACCGGTGTGAGGCGTAGCGTCTCGGGCCGCGGCGTTCCGCACGCCTTGCTCGCGTACGGACGTTTCGCACGCTGTTTCCGCGGAGTCTCAGCGAGTGGAGACCGCGCCGGCGTGAGACACGGCAGCGTCGCGGGCGCGTGAGACCGCGGTTTCGTGCGTGGAATCTCAGGAGTCCGGGAAACTTCCATGAAAGTCCGCGAACGGTCTCGCGCGTCGCTGTCCGGTCTCACGTTCATTCCACGGACACTCGGAAGTGCGGCACGGAACCGCTGTGCGAGGTGCGCGACCACCGGCGCGACCAGCTGCCGCCACTGTGGAAGCGTCACCGCGAGGTCATGCGTGAGCGGAGCACGGACGCGACATACCCCATTCGGCAGTTCCACAAAATCCCGCGAGGTCAGCACGCGCTCTTCCAGCAGATCGAGCACGAATGCATCCACCGCCGGCCGGATCGGCTCCATCGCATCGAGCGCGAACGAATCGCGGTTGCGCTGATCGGTATGAAGCACGCCGAGCGTTGGATCCAACCCGGCGGCGAGGAGCGCGAGGCGTGATTCCGATTCGAGCAGCGCGTAGACGTAGTTGAGGAGCGCGTTCACGGGATTGGTCGCGGCGCGAGGCCCGTTGGTCAACGCGGATGCACGCGAGTCGTAGCGGGTCCACTTCACCGGAACACGTACGAGATCGCGGCCACGCAGGCGGATCGGCACGTTGGACCACGCATTCCAATAGATGGCGGCGGCTTTCGCCTCGCACAACCGTATGTCGTCGATAGACCCGGCGCGACCCAATGCCTCGCGCATCGCATCGAACGACCGCATGTCGGCAACGCGTAGCCGTACGAGGTTCGCGCGCTGCCCGTCGAGCTTACGGTGAATCAGCTCGCGTGCGAGGTTGATATCGAGGCCTGTCGCGACCGCGAATGCCTGCGCGCGACGGATCGGGTGCCCATCGTAGCCGTACGGCACCGAGTGCGTGAGCACGTGACCGTCGGCGCTGAGGTGAACGAGCCCTGCGCCGATGGCTCGCAGCCACGCGAGGCTCTCTAAGGTAAGCGTGCCGCTTTTACCGAGCAGCACGAGGCGTTCGAGACCGGAGCCCGTGCGGTCGAGTGCGAGGCAGCGCCGGTGCGGACCGATCCCATCCTCTACGCGTAGCTTGCCGTAGAGCACCCGGAGGCTGATACCATAGCCGTCGGCGACGAGCACGCCTGCTCGGACTTGCAGATCGGGATAGGGAAGCGTAAACTTTTGATCTTGCATTGGGAGTGAATACCTCCTGATGCGACGCTCCCGGCTCGTTGACGCGGGCCGGAGGCACCCTCTTGTAACGTTAGGCGATCGCGGACTTTAACACCGCGAGTATCTCGCGCTTTTTGTCTTCGGGTAAGTTTTTTAGCTTGCCCAGGTTCTTATTTGAGAACAACTTACGATGCTCGGGGAACGTGCGAACGGCAATGCAAATCGCGCGCGCCTTTGGGGCGCCCTCTTCAATCTGGTCGGTGAGTCGAATGGCATTTTCGCGAAACCCTTGGCGCATCATCCACGCCATTCCGATAACCATGACCGACTTGATGGCTGGGGTTATCATGGAGACGAACGCGCGCAGGAGCGTTGCCGTCGCTTTCTTTCCGAAGAGAATGTTTTGGCATTCTAAGATGGGCGGTAGCTCTTCCAGGAAGATACGTGAGCATCGCCTCGCGATTGCGAGCTCCTCGTCCGTGAGTGAAAAAATGAAGTCCGCAATCCGTTTGCGATTGGCGAAGATCGCAACGTTTTTCAGTACATGGTAGACCTGCGTTTCGGGACTGGTTCCGGATTCAAACTCACCAAAACCAAACGCCTTTCGGATAAGGGCTGCGAGGGACGGTTCATCCGGATGGGGCGATGGCTCCAGCAGCGGCATCCATCCTAAGGCGCTTGCCGCCATTGTGACCATAACGGAAAACATGTCATCGCTGCGGCGGCCAAGATTCCGAAAGAACGCCTTAAATAGCCGCGCTTTAAACTCGTGGGGCGGGTGCTCTTGGAAGTAATGCTCGCAGGCGTTGAAGATCGCATCGTCATCGCCTTCCGGTTGCGGGTCCACGATCGTGCCGCCCTCATAAGCCCGCACCGCCTCGATCGCAGAGAGCATCGGACTTGCAAAGGACAGAAGCATCTGACGCGGATCGGTCACGATCGGCTTGCTCTCCCACCAGAGGAGAAAGACCCGCTCATCCATCCGTCGATCCCCCGCAGCATTGCTCGTCTCGGGATGCGCTCCGTCGCAGAGCGCTGCCGCCTGTTCGAAGGCGTCGGCCGAAAAG
>JBAPZS010000191.1:0-2871 GCA_049285355.1 Candidatus Cybelea sp.
GCTCGGTCGCCGCGAGCATCATCGAACGTTTGCGGGCGCTGACGGCGACCGAACAGGAGGCGTTGCTCGCGGCAGCGGTGATCGGCCGTGATTTTGATGCCAGTCTGCTCGCTGCGCTCACCGACGCCCCCGAGGACTCGATTTTCACGGCATTACGCCGCGCACGCAACCTTCAATTGGTGGTCGAGCGGGCGTCGCACCCCTCGTTTCGTTTCCGGCATGCGATCACGCGCGAGACCCTGTATCGCGAGCTCCTTCACTCCGAAGCGCGTCGTCTTCACGGACGCATCGCAGCGCTGCTCGAGCGATCCGCCGATGCAAACGAGGATGAGATTGCCTATCACCTTTGGGCCGCGCGCGACGCCGACCGCGCGATCACCGCAAACGAAGCGGCCGGGGACCGTTTCGCCGCCATGAATGCCTACGGCGATGCATCGCGCTCGTACGAGCGTGCGCTGGACTTCGCGCACGACTACGACCGGGCGCGCCTTGTCGAAAAGGTCTCCTTCGCACTTAGTGTCGTCGGCGAGATTCAACGGGCGCGCATGTGGTGTCAGTTGGGCGCGCAAGAACTACGCCGCTCGGGGCAAGAGCACGCCTCGTTTTCGTTAATGCTTCGCCTCGCCCGGCAGCTCTACGAATCGGGCGACGTCGATCGCGCCCTCGAGACCGTCGAGCTCGTCCGCGCCGAGTTGCGCACCCAAGAGACAGCCGCCATCCACTACCACGCCGCAACGACGCTTGCGGGAATGCTATCCACGCTGGGACGCGCGCGCGAGGCAATCGCCGTGCTCGACGAAGCCGACCGCAACGCGGCTCCGCGCGACGATGCCGATCATTTTCGCGCGCATACCGCGCGGGGTAATGCATTCTCGTCGCTCGGCGACTATTCTGCCGCCGGGACCCATCACGCCGCAGCGCTCGCGATCGCCGAGCGGATCGACAACGTCCTTTACCGCGTTCACGGGCTTGGCAACGTGGCCAACGTCGCTCTCTGGGGCGGAGCGTTAACTGAGGCGCAGTCCACCTATGCGTATGCGATCGGGTTGGCCGAGCGCTACGGATTACAGCGCAATGCAGCGATGCTGCGCTGCGATGCCGGACTCGCCTCGCTGCATGCCGGCAAGCTGGAATCCGCGCTGCAAGCCTTCCGCGATTCCGTCGAGTCGCACTCGATCGCCCCCATGTCGTCCGGCTTTGCATGGGCACTCGGCCTACGTCTGCGCGGTCTCATCGACGCCGACGACATCGACGGAATCGATATCGAGAGCGCGTTGCAGACGGCCTTACAACTGCGCGAATCACAGTTGGTTGCCGCCGTCGCAGGAGCCGCGGCTAGAACGCTTTTCGAACACGGCGAGACCGAACGCGCTCGCGCGCTCGTCGAGAAGGCGCTGGAGATCGTGGAGGTCCCCGACCAGGCCTACTGGCTGTGCGGCGTTGCGGCCGAAGTGCTCGTCGACGATGCACGGGCCGCGATTGCCCGCGGGATGCTCGCGCAGCTCGCCCAAGATTCGCGCAATCCGCTTGCCGCCGCGTTTCTCCGCCTCTTCGACGCGCGCCGCCGAAACGACGCTGCGGGGGCGCTAGCGGCCGCCGATGCATTCCGCGCGCTTGGCTGTCCGGTGGAGGAGGCGATTGCAGCGGAGGCCGCCGGAGAGCTCGAACGGGCCGCCGATATCTACGGCCGGATCGGGGCCTCGCGCGCCCTGCGCCGCGTCCGAACCGGGAGCGTAAGATACGCCGACCGGACGGACGCAACTGCGCTGACGCGTCGCGAGCGTGACGTCGTGGAGCTCGCCGCGCGCGGTTATTCAAATAAGTTAATCGCGTCCGAAAGGGCGATCGGCGAGCGTACGGTGGAGACGCACCTTGCGGCCGCTTATCGTAAACTTGGCGTGCGCTCGCGCGCCGAGCTCGCGGCCCTCTTCAGCAGCCGTCCTACGGCCGTATCGTGAGAATCCTTATCGTAGGCGCGAGCGGTACCATTGGGAGAGCCGTCGCAGCCGAGCTTTCGGCGCGCCATGAGATCGTGAGCGCGGGCCGCTCGAGCGGCGACTTTCGGGTCGACATCGCGGATCGCGCGAGCATTCGCGCGCTGTATGCGTCGGTCGGACGATTGGACGCCGTTGCTTGTTCGGCGGGCAACGTCCACTTCGGCCCGCTCGAAGCGATGCTGCCGGAGCAGTTCGAGATCGGATTGCGCGACAAGCTGATGGGCCAAGTCAATCTCGTTCTCGACGGACGCGACGCGGTCGCGCCCGGCGGTTCCTTTACGCTAATCAGCGGCATTCTTTCGCGCGACCCGATTCGCGCCGGGAGCTCGGCAGCGATGGTCAACGGCGCGTTGGAGAGCTTCGTTCGCGCCGCCGCGATCGAACTAACCGAGCGCCGCATCAACGTCGTGAGTCCGACGGTGCTGGAGGAGTCGATGGCCGCATATGCTCCCTACTTCCGGGGTTTCGAGCCGGTCTCGGTCAGTCGCGTAGCCCTCGCCTACGCCAAGAGCATCGAAGGAGCCCAAACCGGTCAGGTCTATCGCGTCGAGTAGCGGCTCAGCGTCGCGACTTCCTCGGCACTCAACTCCAGCTCGGCCGCCGCGACGTTCTCGTCCAAGTGCGCGAGCGACGCCGTTCCCGGGATCGGCAGGGTCGCCGGCGAGTGCTGCAGCAGCCACGCCAGTGCGACCTGCCAGATCGTCGCGGCGTGGGCGGCGGCAATCGGCGCGAGCGCTTGCATCTCCGGCAAATCTCCGCCGTCCAGCGGAAAATACGGAATGAACGTGATGCCGTTGGCTTCGCAGTATCGCAGCACGTCTTCACTCGTGCGATTCCCAACGTTGTAGTTGTTCTGCACCGAGACGATCTCAAC
>JBAPZS010000192.1:0-9722 GCA_049285355.1 Candidatus Cybelea sp.
CTGCAGATGTTCCGGCGCAAGGAAGACGGCAAGTGAGCGTCTGGATCGATCTCGCGAACCTCGTTGCGATCTCGCTCTTCATTTACGGCCTGCACGAACTGAACTCTCCGGCGACTGCGCGCCGCGGCAATCGTTTCGCAATGGCGGGTATGACGATCGCGCTCGTCTTCATTCTCGTTCGCACGCAGGCCATCGGCTGGCCGCTGGTTGCAATCGGCATTACGATCGGCGCAGTCGTGGGCATCGTTGCCGCGATCAAGGTCAAGATGACGGCGATGCCGCAGATGGTCGCGCTCTATAACGGCGCGGGAGGCGGCGCCGCCGCGCTGATCTCGACCGTCGAGCACTACGTCGTGCACGGCGGCTCGATGAACGACGCCATCGCCGTCTCGCTGGTGCTCTCGGCGATCATCGGCGCGATCAGCTTCTCGGGTTCGATCGTCGCATTCCTCAAGCTGCAGGAGGTGATGACCGGTCGCCCCGTCACGTACCCCGGACAACAGTTCGTCAACGCGATCGTGTTACTCGGCATCGTCGCGCTCGCCGTCTGGTTCGTCGTCTCGCTCGGCACCTTGCCGGCCTGGGGATACGTTGCGCTCCTGCTGGCGGCGCTACTCCTCGGCGTGCTCTTCGTGCTTCCGATCGGCGGCGCCGACATGCCGGTCGTAATCTCACTGCTCAACTCGTTCACCGGTGTCGCGGTCGCAATTACCGGTTTCGAGATCGACTCGACGCTGCTCATCATCTGCGGCGCGCTCGTGGGCGCGAGCGGTACGATATTGACGGTCGCGATGAGCCGCGCGATGAACCGGCCGCTCACCAACGTTCTCTTCGGCGCCTTCGGTGCAGCCGGCGGTACCGAGCCGGCAGCGGCCGGCGGCGCTGCCCAACAGATCCGCAGCACGAGTGCCGACGACGTCGCGGTCATGCTCGCTTACGCCTCCAAAGTTATCTTCGTGCCGGGTTACGGCATGGCGGTCGCGCAGGCGCAGCATAGCGTCAAGGCGTTGGCCGATCAACTCGAAAAGCGCGGCGTGAGAGTGCTGTACGCGATCCATCCGGTAGCGGGGCGAATGCCCGGTCACATGAACGTTCTGCTCGCCGAGGCCAACGTGCCGTACAACCAGCTGCTCGACATGGAGGACGTCAATCCGGAGTTCGGCACGGCCGACGTCGCGCTGGTCATCGGCGCCAACGACGTCACCAATCCGGCGGCACGAACGGTCACGACTTCTCCGATCTACGGGATGCCGATTCTCGACGTGGACAAAGCCGCCAATGTCGTCGTGCTCAAACGCTCGATGCGCTCGGGTTTTGCCGGAATCGAAAATCCTCTCTACGAGCTTGCGAACACCTCGATGCTCTTCGGCGACGCCAAAGCATCGGTGGACGCGTTGACCGCCGCGGTTAAGGCCCTTTAACTGCCGAGTTCAGGGTCCAGCGATCCGCGTTCCACGTAGGCAAAAACGCGTTGGGTGCAAAACCGTTTAGCCCACGACGATATGCGTAGACGTAGTCGGCATTGAAGAGGTAGAGAATCGGAACCTGCTGCGCGACGATGCCTCCAATCTCGCGATAGAGGCGTTTGCGCCGAAGGCGATCGGTCTCGGCGAGCGCCCGCGCTTCGAGCCGATCGACGCGGGCGTCGCACCACCGCATGTAGTTCGAGGGGGCGCCGCAGCGGAGAACCGACGAATCGTCCGGGTCTGCTCCCATGCTCCACGGCACGTAGGCTAGATCGAAGTTGCCGGTTGCCAACACGCCCGTCTGCGGAAGAAAAAGCTGCGCGTTGCTGACCGATTTTACGGCGACATCCACACCTCTATCGCGCAGCGCAGCTTGAACCGCCGTCGCGACGCGTACGCCGGTCGTCGACTCGGGAAACGCAACGTAGACGAGCCGCAAAAGCGTTGCGCCTCGTCGCCGGAGCCCGTCCGGACCGCGTCTCCATCCCGCAGCGTCGAAGGTGCGGTCGGCGCGCGCCGGATCGTAACTCGGTTCCCGCACCGTCCGGTCGAACGCCCACGAGAACTGCGGTTGAATCATATCGGTCACCGGATAGATGCCCAGCGTGATCTTGCGCGAGATCTGGCGCCGGTCGATCGACATCGCGATTGCGCGACGAACGTTCGTATCGTCGAGCGGTGCGTGCTCGACGTTCATCGCCAACCCCGCGACGACGGCGGTTGGGACGGTAACGAAGGCGACGCGCCGATCGCCGGCCAGCGCGGCCAGCTGCGCCGGCGCAACGAGATTCCAATCGAGTTCGCCGGATTGCAGCAGCAGCAGATTCGTCGATGGATCCGCAATGGTCCGAATCGCCAGCGACGAAACCGCGGGCGCGCCTCGCCAATAGCGCGCGTTGGCCGCATACCGCAGTCCTTCGCCGCGTCTCCAAAAAACGAAGCGATAGGGACCGTCGCCGACGCTGGGGTTTGCATTGAAGGCAGCTCGGGCCAGCGGTTCCTGCGAGCGTAAGACGTGCGCGGGCAGCACGAACTGCGGCGAGGCGCCGTAACCGAAGTAGGTCAACGCGGCCGGTGCCCAGGATCGCTTTAGATGGAAGACGACGGTGCGAGATCCCGACGCATACGCGCGGTCGATCAGGTCGTACCCTTCGTGGGAGCGCACCGGATTGCGCGGATCGAGAATCTCGCGCAACGTGAAGAGCACGTCGTCTGCGGTAACCGGCCGGCCGTCGCTCCACGCGACTCCGGACCGCAGGCGGTAGCGGATCGTTCGGCCGTCCGCCGAGAGGTCGCCGTTTGCGAGGCTTGGGATTCGCTCGAGCAGCGCGGGCACTGGCCTGCCGGCCGGATCGAGATCGAAGAAGGGTTCGAAGATCAACCGAGCGAGCTGCTGCTCGACCGAGGCCGCGTCGGGGTGAAGGAAGAGCGGATTCAAGGTTTGTGGATCCGCGGCGAGGTCGAAGCGCACCGTGCTCGGAGGGGCCGAGGGACGGCCGCAGCCCGCTGCAGCGGCCAGCGCCGCAAAGAAAGCCATGGTGACTCCCCATCTTGCGCCGAACAGATTTCTGGTGCTATGCTTGCGAGGCCGAAGATCATTCGGCAATTTCTATCTCCTATCGATTATGAATGCCACGACCGAAGAACTCGACGAGTTAGACCTGCGCTTGCTGGACGCGTTGCAGCACAACGCGCGCTCGACCTTTAGCCAGCTCGGGACCCTCGTGGGCCTTAAAGCACCGGCAGTTCACGACCGGGTCAAGCGTTTGGAACAGCGCGGCTACATCCAGGGCTATGGTGCGAAGATCGACCCCGGACGGCTCGGACTTCATCTCACCGCCTTCATTAGTTGCTACACCACGCCCGACTGCGCGTACGATCAGTTTACGCGCGCGCTCGGCGAGATGCCGGAAGTCTGCGAAGTACACTCCGTGGCCGGCGAGGAGAGCTTCGTCTGCAAAGTGGCGACGCGTTCGACCCAGCATCTCGACGACTTGCTCGCGCGGCTAAAGGCGACGCCCGGGATGGCTCGCACCCGCACGACGATCGTGCTCGGCATGCCCTTCGACCGCGGCGGCGTGGCGGTATACCGGCGATGAACGCTCCGCCGAAGCCGCGCTCCCACCCGTTGGGAGCTCATCGCGTCATCGAACCGGCGGGAGCCATGCCGCAGGATGCTTGGCGACTCGACAACACGCCGGTGGCGTGGGACAGCGAGATTCTGTGCGAGGTCGACGTAATTAACATAGACTCCGCCTCGTTTAAGCAGATCGCGCAAACCTGCGAGTTCGACGCACGCCGCATCGGCGATCACGTGCTCGCGAACGTTCGCAATCGCGGGAAGCAGCATAACCCCGTCACGGGCAGCGGCGGGATGTTCGTCGGACGCGTCCTAGAGATCGGCGAAACGTTGCGCGGCACGACCGGTCTGCGCGTCGGAGATCGCATTGCCTCGCTCGTCTCGTTAACGCTGACCCCGCTGCAGATCGATGCGATCGTCGGCGTGGACGTGGAGACCGCGCGAATTTGGGTGCGCGGCAAAGCGGTTCTCTTTCAAAGCGGGCTCTGGGCCCGGCTCCCCGAGGATTTCGACGAAGGCGTCGCGCTCTGCGTTCTAGACGTCGCGGGTGCCCCTGCGCAGGTGCGGCGGCTCTGCTCGACCGGACAAACGGTAGTCGTTATCGGCGCCGACGGCAAGAGCGGGCTGCTCGCCTGCGCGCAGGCCAAGGCGCGCGTCGGCAACGGTGGTCGCGTGGTCGGCGTCGTGCCCGTCGCCGGCACGCCGGGCGGGCGACTCCTGCAGAGCACGGGCCTCGTCGACGAACTCGTGGTTGCCGATGCCCGAGAGGCCATTACGGCCAGCGAACGGGTCGCGGCGGCGGTGCCGCAGCTCGCAGACGTCGTGATCAACTGCGTCAACGTCCCCGGAACCGAGCTGTGCTCGATTCTTTGCGCGCGCGACCGGGGAACGGTCTACTTCTTTTCTATGGCCACATCGTTCACGGCCGCCGCACTCGGCGCCGAAGGCATCGGCCGGGACGTCACGATGATCATCGGCAATGGCTATACGAAAGGTCACGCCGAGATAGCGTTGCAGACGCTGCGCGATCATCCGAAACTGCACGCCCATTTCAATCAAACATACGCAAGGAAACCCCAATGACGCAGACGCTCACGCTCTCCACGCCCGCGATCAAGCCGCCCGCACCGCCCGAACAGTTCGAATACAAACGGCTGAAGCAGGGTGAGTTTTGGCGGCACATTCCCGCTTACGCGGAGGTCGACGAAGCCACGTTCCTCGACCACCTCTGGCAGCAGCGTCAGTCGGTCAAGACCGCCGAAGAGCTGCTCGAGACGATTCGGGGCGTGTGCACCTCGGAGTTCTACCGGGACGCGGAGGAGGGTTTTCGCCGCGCACCGATGGCCGTGCGGGTCTCGCCCTATGCCATCGCGCTCATTAACTGGGAGGATCCGATCGACGACCCGATTCGCCGGCAGTTCATTCCGCTGGCCTCGACGGCGTTACCGGACCATCCGCGTCTAACCCTCGATTCGCTGCACGAACAGCAGGACTCGCCGCTTCCGGGACTGGTTCACCGGTACGTCGACAAGGCGCTGTTTCTGCCGCTCTCGGTCTGTCCGGTCTACTGCCGCTTCTGCACGCGCAGCTATGCGATCGGTCCGGATACCGAAAACGTCGACAAAGTCTCGCTGGCGAAGACGCCGAAGCAGTGGCACGAGGCATTTGCCTACATCGCGAGCCGACCCGAGCACGAAGACATTGTGATTTCGGGCGGCGACGCGTATCAGCTGGCGCCGAAAAACATCGAGCTCATCGGCAATGCCCTGTTGGACATTCCGCACCTTCGCCGCTTGCGCTTTGCAACCAAAGGCCCGGCGATCATGCCGATGAAGATTCTGACCCACACGGAGTGGCTCGACGCGCTAACGACCGTCGTCGATCGCGGTCGCAAGATGGGTAAAGAGGTCGTACTCCACACGCACTTCAACGCACCCGAAGAGATCACGTGGATCACGGAAAAGGCGATGCGCGTACTCTTCGAGCGAGGAATCTTTACGCGAAACCAATCGGTGCTCATCCGCGGCGTGAACGACACGCGAGAGCGAATGCAGCTGCTAATAAAGCGACTCGGCCACCTCAACGTTCACCCGTACTACGTGTACATGCACGACATGGTCAAAGGGGTCGAAGAGCTGCGCACGACGATCGCGACGGCCGTCGATACCGAGAAGTTCGTCCGCGGAAGCACGGCCGGCTTCAACACGCCGACGTTCGTCTGCGACGCGCCCGGCGGCGGCGGTAAGCGAGACGTTCACTCGTACGAGTTCTACGATCGAGAGAACGGCATCGCGGTCTATGCGGCGCCGAGCGTTAAGCCCGGTAAGGCTTTCGTTTACTTCGACCCGATCGACCGTCTTGGCGCGGAAGCCCAAGTGCGCTGGGCGGTGCCCGCCGTCGCCGACCAAATGATTCGCGAAGCGATCGGACGCGCCGGCGCCGCGAATGAGGAGCTCGTTCTAGCCTAAGACGGATGCTTGGGCGGAGGTTCGCTCCACCGCCCGCATCGGAACGGGACCCGCCGGTCGTAGCGTCACGAGCGCCGCAGCCTCAACGCGCGTGCCCGGCTCGAGCGCGAAACGGTAGCGGCGCGCTAAGGTTTCCAAGACGATTGCGGTCTCCTGCAGCGCGAACTCCTCACCGATGCAGCGACGCGCGCCCGCACCGAAGGGAATGTACGAAAACGGTGCGGGTTCGTCACCGAGCCAGCGATCCGGATCGAAACGCTCGGGATTCGCGAAGTAGTCGGGCCGCCGGTGAAGTATCAGCGGTGCCACGAACACGGTCGTTCCCGATGCGATGGGCGTTCCATCGACGAGCGTGACGTCGCTGGTGGTTTCGCGACCGATGATCCAAGCGGGGGGATAAAGGCGCAGCACTTCTTTGACGACGCGTCCGAGATAGGCTCGGTCGCCGTCGCGCGCCGCCGTCGCAACGCGACGGTCGACCGCGTCGTGCTGCGAGAGCAGCAACAGAGTCCAGGTAAGCGCGTTTGCGGTCGTCTCATGACCGGCAATGAACAGCGTCATGATCTCGTCGCGAAGCTGCTTGTCGGAGGGTCGATCCTTCGTTTCCGCCTCGCTCGCGCGCAGCAGCATCGAAAGCGCGTCGGTGCGCTCGCTGCGGTCGGCGCGGCGGCGGGCGATCAATCCGTACATCATCTCGTCGAGCATCGCGCGAGCGCGCCCAAAGCGCCGCGTGCTTTGCAGCGGCAGCCGCTGACGCAGCGCTCCGGCCGGCGTCAACATGTACGGAAACTCGTTCATCATCAGTCGTAACGCGTCGCGAACGGCGTGCGACGAGTCGCTCTCGTCGCTTCCAAAGAGCGTCTCGGTTGCGATGCGCAGCGTTAGCTCGCTCATGGCGCCGTAGGCATCGAAGGGTTGGTTGGGTTCGAGACGTTCCGCGAACTCTGCCGCGTCGCGCTCCATTATGCGCGCGTACTCCTGGATTCGTTCGCGGTGAAAGGCAGGCTGCACGATGCGTCGCATCCGCCGATGCAGCGGATCCTCGCTGGTCAGCAACCCGTCGCCCAGCAGCAACCCGAGGACGCGCGTTCCGAGCGACTTCGAGAACGCGCGCTGCTGCGTGACGAGAATATCTTTAACGAGCGCCGGCTCGTTGACGAATACGTACGAGCGCCACGGAAGCGTAAACGCCAGCAGGTTCCCGTAACGCCTGGCCATCGCACGTAAGAACTCGGGGAAACGGCGAAACGGAACCGGGAGCAGACCGCGCAGCGTCGCCCAGCGGCTCGGCCCGGGAATCGCGTTCATCGCCGCCCCGCGGCTCGGTAAGCGGTCACGTTGCCGAAACGACAGATTGCGCGGTACTGGCCGCGTGCGACCTCGGCGGCGATGGCGGGCCGCATCCGGAGCTGATATGCGGCGCTTGGAAAATCGTCGGCGTAGACGAGATACTCGACCCCGCTCGTACGATCGATGGTCGCCTGCGGCCGTTGTGCCGCTTGCGCCGAGAACCATTCGTCGTACGTGGCGAGCGACGCGTCCGCAGGCACGCAGTCGAGCGCGCGCCGAGCGTCGGCAAGATCGTGATAGTAGGGATGCAGGTAGTGCAGCGGATGCAGCGGATCGAACGCAACTAAGAAGATCGCGCAGAGTGCGGCGGCGGCGGTCGTCCAGTTCTTCGCAATGCGAAGGCTGCGCGTGCGCGTCAGGGCGGCAACCGCAGCGACGGCTGCGACGAGCAGCCATGGAATCCAAAGGGCGGCATAGTGATCGCCCATGCGCCAGACGTAGCCCGAGTTTGCGAGCAACACGATGGCGCCGCCTGGTAGCGCGAGCAGCGCCCAACGCGAGCGAAGCGGCAAAAATGCGAGCGGCACCAAGGCTTCCAAGACGTAGGTCAGGCGGCCAAAGGTGAAGATGGCGCCGGCGAACTCACGCGGATGCGTCAGCGGCGCGAGCGCGAGCGCAAGCGGCCCCGCCGCAAAGGAGTAGACGTAGAAGTGGCTCGGGCCCCAGCCGCCAAAGCGTGGCGCGATGACGCCAAAATAGAGCAGCAGCGCCGCGGCGGCGGTCCCCGCTAGTGCGGCTCCGGCGATCGCCAGATTACGAGGCTCGCGAGGGGAACCGTCGAGAAGTCCGTTACCCTGCGAACGCGACCGAAGCGCTATCACGAGCAGTGTCGCACCAAAGACGAGCAGCGTCAGCGCGGCATCTTCGCGCAGACCCACGCCGACGGCGCCACAGAGTGCGAACCACAGCCAGCGCCCGCGATCCGCGGCGACGAACAGTCCGAGGACGAGCGGCGTGAAGAGGCCCAACTCGTGAAACTCATCGAACCCCAGCGCCAGCAGCGGCGGGTAGAGCAGCGCGAGCAAGCCGAGTCGCTGCGCGATCGGGTCGCCGGCATATGGTCGAGCCAGCAGCGCGATCAGCGGCGCGCAGCCAACGGTGGCGGCGGCCTGCACTAACTGAAGCGGCAGCGCGCTGCGCGTCAACGCCACGAGCGGCCAGAGCAGCGCCAGCGACGGCGACCAATGGTAACGGAAGTGCGAGCCGGCCTCCACACCGTTTCGCATACCCCCAAACGCATCGGCGACGACTTGAGCGAACGTGCCGGTGTCGGAACCGTAGGTCCAGAGCTTGGCGCGCACGCACGCGAGTGCGGCCAGCACGGCAAACTCGACGGCGGCCCACACCCAAACCCTCACGGGCAGGCGCGCCCGAACGACGTGACCAACCGCGCTCTTGTCCCGTGCGAGGAGAGGCTATGCAACGAATCTGCGTCTTTTGTGGATCCCGTAACGGCAACGATCCGGCGTACGCCGCGATGGCGGCGGGCGTCGCTGCGGCCATCGTGCGCGCCGGGTATGGCGTCGTCTACGGCGGGGGCAGCATCGGCTTGATGGGCATCGTTGCGGACTCCGCCTTGGCGTTGGGCGGCGAGGTGATCGGCGTGATACCGGAGGCGCTCGCATTGAGCGAGATCGCTCACGAGGGGCTGACGCAGCTCTACATCGTGTCGACGATGCACGAGCGAAAGGCGCTGATGAACGAGCGCAGCGATGCGTTCGTTGCGCTGCCCGGCGCGTTCGGCACGATGGACGAGTTCTGCGAAGTATTGAGCTGGCGACAGCTGAGCATCCACGATAAACCGATCGGGCTTCTCAACTACCGCGGCTTCTACGACGCATTGCTCGCGCTCTTCGACTCGATGGTCGTCGAAGGCTTTCTGACTACCGCCACACGCGATCTCTTCGTCACCGCCTCCGAGATCGACGAGCTGCTCGTCAAGATGTTTCGAAGCGACTAAATCGGGGCTCGCTCATTCGGCAAGCGCCGTCGTGACGATCCGTTCCTGTTCGACGGCGTGCTGACCCGCGTAACCCTCGCTCGGGCTGGCCCGATAGCCACGCCCGATATACTCGATGTCGAACCCGTCGCGCTTACCTTCGAGCAAACGGCGACGCACGAATGCCCGCGCACCCATGTTCTTCGGCTCCTCCTGAACCCAGACGATCTTCTTGAGCCTCGGATAGCTCGCGATGACGCGGTTGATCTCACCGACCGGCAGGGGAGCGAGGAGCTCGATGCGAGCGATCGCCGTGCGGCGTAGCGACTCATATGCCGGCTGCGCGATCAGGTCGTAGTAGATCTTTCCGCTGCAAAGAATGAGTCGGTCGATCTGCCCGCGCTCGAACGCTCGCGGAT
>JBAPZS010000193.1:0-8695 GCA_049285355.1 Candidatus Cybelea sp.
GAGTACGCGAGTCCCGTCTCGGTGACGTCGTCGTTAAGTCCGGGCAGATCCACCGCGACCCGCTCGACGGCGGCGTTCCAGCGCGTGTCCGATGAGGTATAGTCGAGCGTGCTCGCGAGATCGTTGCGATCGTCGCCGATTGAGTCGAAGGCTGCGAACCCGAACGGCCCCTCCTTGCCTTCGACTGCGTAGCCTTCGCGAGGCGTCGGAATCGCCGGTGTATAGAGCGCCTGCACGTTCGGGCAGGCATCGCAGTTAAACTGGTTATAGAAGTTCGCCGCTTGCGTGAAAAACGGCCGAACCTCGTTATAGTACCGTTGATAGACGGTCGGCGCGATGGACTGCTGGTCGAGCTCGACGTTCGAGTAGTCCGGATGGAAGGTTGAGTAGAACGAGGCTGTTGGCGTGATGGGCACCGAGAGGTCTGCGCCGACGCGCGAGGTGGGGCCACCGATCGTGCGGCTCGCCGCCTCGCCGAGCGCGTAGATTGCGGCCCGCGGCTTCGGCCGCGCCGGCGTTATCCCCGACAGGTGCGGAATATCTATCGAGCCTGCGTGCGCGTAGTCCGCGTTGCCGAACGAATCGGGCTGCATCTGAACCTTGTCGTACGACCAAACTTGCTGCTCGCCGGTCGCGTGAACGTACCGGACGAACTGCGCCGTCCACTTGCCGCCGTGAGCGTTGCGCAGCACGTCGAACGGGATCTTCATCGTAACCGTGTAGCCGTTGCCGTGGATCGCTCCGGCCGACTCCCAGTTCGGCGAATAGCCGGTATTTTCCGACGAGTATTGGTAGTGCGTTCCGTTAGGCGTCGCGTAGAATTGATAGAAGTATCCGCTGATGCCGTTCGGCCACAGATCCACCCAGACTTCATCGTCGTTCCCTTGGCCAACGTCGTTGGTGTGCTGATTGGCGGCAATCGGCTCGTGCTGAACCGCATCGAATCGCACGTAGAGCGCGTGTCCGTCGGTCACGATCCATGCCTTCGTCGGCTCGCTCGCCGGATGCGACCGAATGGCGTCCCACTCAAGCGACAGGTTCGCCGCACCCGACCACTGCGTTTCCGGCGCCGTGGCCTCGAGCGACGGATCTCCCGCTTGGGGTACTTCGAGGCTTGGATAGGCCCAGCTTCGACCGGTCGTCGCAGCCAAGGCGATGGCGCAGGCCACCCCGACGACTCGTGGGTTCATGGCAAGATGGCGCCGTTCAGGCCGGAGCGGCTGCCTTCGCGGAGCATCGTGGCGTTCAGCGGAACGCACGTATGCGGCTCGCGGCTCTCGCACAGCAATGCGCCGCGAAAATCCGCACCTTGCACGTTCGCATCACGAAGGTCGACGCAACCGATTCGCCGAGACGCGTTCTCGTCCTCATTGCGCGAACAGAGTCTCGCATTGCGAAAGTCCGCGCCGCGCAGATCGGCGCCGGTAAAGCTCACGCCTTCGAGGTCCGCGCCCTCGAAGCGGACGCGCTCCGCGCTCGCACGCCCGAGGTCGGCACCAACGATAGAGATGCCGGAGAGGTCTAGGCCCGCGATCGCCGCGCCGCGCGCGTCGCAGCCGGTGCATCGCTGCAAAAGGCCGCGCGCGTCTTCATTATTCGCGCCGTTGAGCACGCCGCGTAAGTTTGCGCCGGTTAGCGTCGCCCCGGCAAAGTTCGCCCCTTCGATCTGGGCATCGCGCAAGTCGACCCCGACGAGCTTCGCATCGCGAAGATCGGCATCGCGCAGATCGGCACCATGAAAGTCGACGCCGGTTAGGCGCGATCCACGCAGGTTCGCATTGCGAAGATCGGTCCGCGCGAAGTCCACGCCGACGTAAGCGACGCCCGTCAGATCGGCCCCGCGCATATCGCGACCGGCAAACGAGCAGCCCGAGCAGCTTGCGGGCAGACCGCTAGAGCTCGCCACCGCCATGGCGAGCGAGAACAGAACTAGTGTAACGGGATTCATCGTTATCGCTCCTTTGTCAGAGGCAGCCGAGGGCGCAGGAAACCAGGCCTCAGCTGCGAGGCTATGCTAGTGAGTCAGATCCGGCGAGGTTTTTAGGCTACGGTGGAGTGCCTCGGTTTGGGAGATCCATTCCGACTATCTTTGTCCTCGAAAGGTCTACGTGCGTGAGATCGACGCCCTCCAGATCGCAGCCGTTGAGCGTCGCTCCGGCGAGGTTCGCGCCGTCCAATCGCGCGTTGGTGAAATCGCTGCCGACCAGCGTTGCGCCCGCGAAGTTCACGTTGCGCAAATCGGCTCGTGTGAAGTCGTCGCCAGTGACCCGAACGCCGCTTAGATTCAGCCCGGTAAGGACCGCGCGGCTGAAGTCACACCCCCTGCAGTCGTTGAGCACGTCTCGAAGTTGGGAGTTCCGCAGCGTGGCGCCGGTAAAATCACAGGCCGACATCCGCGCGCCGCTAAAGTCGGAGCCCTCCAGGTTCGCTCGCGTGAAGTCGCAACCGGTTAAGTGCGCGTTCCGAAACGAGGCGCCGCTCAAGTTCGCCCCGGTGAAATCTGCGCCGTTGAGGAGGCTGCCAGAGAGATTCACGCCGGCGAGATTCGCGCCGCTAAAATCTACGCCGTCGTAATTGGCGCCCCGTAGATCGCGTCCGGCCCAATTCACGCCGCGGAGGTCGCAGTCGGCGCACGATCTTCCGCCGCTCTGCGCGATCGCGGCCTGACTTGCTGCGCTGCTGAGTTCCTTCGCGATCCTTTCGCTAACGAGCTTATCCACGTCCACCTGTGCCACGCGCACCGCCGGCGGAAGGATCGTCGGCCTTGTCGGAGGCGGGGGCGGAGTCGTCATCGGCTTGTGCGGCGCGGCCGCGTGATACGGCGCGACGCTCGACGGCCGCACGGGAGACCCCATCGGCTTCGCTGGAGCAGGAGTGTGCTTCGCCGGAACCGAGGGTTTCGCAGTCCTCGCGGACCGTGCGGGCGTGTAGAGCGGATTAGGGCTCGTCAGCGCGATCGCGGAGGTGGGCGGCAGCGCGGCCGCCGGAGCCGCAACCGACGGAGCAACGAGGGTAATTACGATCGCCAACGCTGCGACGGAAAGTAGTGCCGCGGCCGCCGGACCGATCGCAAGCGTAGTCGCGATATCGCGACCCGTCCCCAGCAGCCGCTCGATCCGAAGCGATATCTGTTTGCGCGTCGTGAAGACACCCGGCGCCGGCATCGCATTATGCGGCCACGCCGCGGTCTCGGCCATCTTCGTTAGGCAGAGCGCGTACGGGCGCACGGCGCCGACCGAGGAGAGGACCCAATCGTCGCACGCGACTTCGCGCTCGAGCTCGAGCTGCTGCGCGACAAAGATGGCGGCGGGATTCCAGCCCAGCGCGGCCACGATCACTCGCTGGAAACAGTTGCTCCAATCGTCTGCGCGGCGAAGATGCGCGAGCTCGTGCAGGCTGATCTGTTCGACCTCTTGCGGTGTGAGTCGCTCGAGCAACGATTTCGGGATCAATATCATGGCGTCGAAGAGCCCCACTGCAACGGGGACGTCAACCGCCTCGCTCACGCAAAGCCGCACCGGCCGCCGGCCCTTATTCGCCCGATTCCACTGCGGCATCGAATCCCGATAATCGACGGGAAGGGGCAGCGCATCGCGTTTGAGGCGTTCCAGCCGGACGAGTCCGATCAGCAGACCGATAGCCGCGTAACCGCTCAACAGCGCCCAGATCGCAAAGACGGCGATTGCAACGCCCAACGGCAACGTAACGCGCGGCCGCGACGGCAGCGATAGGCTCCCGGGCACCGGCGAGCCGGCCGTTTGCGACTCCGGTAGCCGCTGCGTGCGCGCCGGCGCGACGAACCGGTGAACCGGAGCGCCGGCGGCGTAGCTTTCGTGAGCCGCAACCGTGGCGATTTGCTGCGCCGGCGAAAAGAATGCCAGCGTCGTCGCGACCGGAACGAGGGCTGCCGCGAACAACGTCGCACTCCACACGACGTAGCGCGTCGCCGCGTTGATCTGCGGCCACACCCGCAAAAAGAGCCAGATGCTCGTGACGATCAACGCATCTTGCCAGAGGGCGTTGAGCACTATAGCTGCGATGACGATCATCTCGGTCGCTCCTCGTACTGCTCGATGAGCGCTTTGAGCCGGACGAGCTCCTCGTTCGACGGCCGTTCGTTCTGAATTAGGCGCAGCGCGAGCGATCCCGCGCTGTTATCGAAAAATCGCGAGAGCAAGTGGCCGACGGCGTGCTCCGCGGCATCATCGCGAGCGATCAACGGGCGATAGAGGAACGCGCGACCGGCCTCCTCGTGGGCAACGTAGCCCTTCCGTTCGAGGATCCGCAGCGTCGTCAGCACGCTATTGTAGGCGATGGGCGGCGGCGGCAGCGCCGCGGTTACTTCGGCAACCGTCGCCTGCCCTCGATCCCACAACACCTCCATCAGCCGCAGCTCGGCCTCGGTCAGGGTATTTGAACGCCGTCTCGCCATACGTACCGTTGTCTCTTCTTTCGCCGCAGTTGGGCCGTTTTCTTAAGGAAGCGGGGGCTTCTATTAATTCGTTAGTTGCATGCTAGCGCATCGCGTTCGCCCTGTCAACTAAGAAATTAATATTAGAACGATCAGCCCAAGGGCGGCCCCGCCCCGAGGTTGGGGGAAAGCGGAAATGGTGTGCCAATAAGGGAGGGCTATTCATCACCCACCACGTTGAGGAGAAGAGATTGTTGCGAACGACGCAGGCGTTGCTCGTAGTGCTGACAGCCGCTCTGCTAGCGGCCTGCGGCAAGGGCACCCCCATCACGAGCGGAACGCCGACGCCGCCGCCCACCCCTCCCCCTGCGGTCACCAGCCAGTACCCTATCCCGTCGGCATCTAGCCATCCGATGGGCATCGCTCTCGGAAGCGACGGAAACCTGTGGATCACGGAGTTTGCCGCCAGCAAGATCGGACAGCTCAACTCCGCCGGCGGCATCTCCGAAAACGTCACCCCAACCCGTTTCGCCGGCCCCACCGGCATGGCGTCGGGACCGGCACCAAACCTGAACATGTGGTTTACCGAGAAGAGCGTCGCGAAGATCGGAGAGATTACGACGACCGGTCCGCCGTACGTCGAGTTCACGATGCCCGACTCGGCCGCAACGCCCGTCGGCATCGCCTTGGGCTCGGACGGCAACATGTGGGTGACCGACCCCGGGACGAACTCCATCTGGCGCGTAGCGCCGCTGCAGAGAAAGCCGTTCGTGCGGTTCACGCAGTTCCGATTACACGGTAACGCGAAGCCGCTCACCATTACCAACGGACCCGACGACGCGCTCTGGTTCACCGAACCCGGTACGAATAGCATCGGGCGCATTCCGGTCAGCGGCTCGCCGTTAAGCGAGTACGCCCTGCCGATCGCTCACTGCGAACCCGCGGGCATCACCTCCGCCACCGACAACTCGCTCTGGTTTACCGAAGAGAAGGCGAAGCAGATTGGGCGCATGAGCACAACGGGCACGATCATCGCGCAGTACCCCATTCCCAAGTCGTCGACACCGAATCAAATCATTCAGGGCGTTGACGGGAACTTCTACTTTACGGATACTGCCGCCAACAGGATGGGGCAGTTCTTCATCGGGACGCATCGCGCCGCCTACTACTCGATACCGACACCCAACTCACAGCCGACGGCGATGACGCTCGGCCTCGACAGCGAGATCTACTTCGTAGAGACCGCCGGCAACAAGATCGGCCAGTTTAGGTACTTTGCGGTATAGTCTCGACGTGACGTAGCTCGTCGGCTTTAAACTCCGCGAGCTTAGCGAGCCCGGCGGTACCGCCGCCGATCAAAAGATAGCTCGAACCGACGCGCAGCAGATGCACCCCCGCGTGCGGCGATAGCATCATGGATTCGATTAGGTCGATGTGGCGGCGGCCGCGACGGAAGCCGCCTTTGAGCCAAAGCGCCGCAGCGTAAAACGCCGTAAACAGCGCACCGAGAACGACGAGCTTGACAAGGTATGCGCCCCAAAAGCTTAGCGGCATCTAAGCCGGCCCGAAGATCTTTCGCTTGAACGCGACGATTTTCGCCTCGACCTCCGCCATCGGGTCGCGCACGACCACCGCGTTACCGGTCGTTAGCGTAACGACGGTGTGACCGTCCTCTTCGATCGATTCGATCAGATCGCAGTTCAACATAACGGGCCGGCCGTTGAGCCGCGTCAGGGTAATCATCGCGCCATCCGTTCGCATCTACGAGCGTTTGTCTCTTGCAGCTCTAGCTCTTCGCGCCACGCCTCCGCGCGCTCGAACTCCTGCCGCCGGCGCGCCTTCAGCTTCTCGACCACGCGCCGTTCCCGATTCGCGTTTCGCAGCTCCTGCGCGGCTCGATCGAGCGCCACAACGGACTCGGCGTTGCGCTGCTCGTGCGACGCAACGGCCCGCTCAAGATAGCGTAGATGCGCGTCGTAAACGCGCGCGCCGGCAGTCGAGCCTCGCATGGCGCATTCGTGTAAAGCCTGACTGCCAGCGCGCAGCGCGCGCGCGAGACGGTCGAGGTCGCGCAAACAGTTTTCTCGGGCCCGCGCTGCCAACGCGAATGCGCGCTGCTTAGTCTGCTCGACACGCTTGCGTTCGTCGAGCAACGGTTGGAGGCCAAAGACAAATCGGCTAGCCATATGCGTAGAAAGCTCCCACGACGCCCGCTCAGCGAGCCAACTGCGACCTCTCACGACCCACCGAAACCAGATCGATCGGCACCTCGACCAGCTCCGCGAGACGATCGATGTAGGCGCGAGCGGCCGGCGGAAGGTCGGCGATTGCGCGGCAGGACTCGATCGGCTCGTTCCATCCCGGGAGCTCTTCGACGTTGAGTTCAAGATCGGCCGCGCCCGCGGCCGCAAAGCCGGCGCGCTCTCCGTGCACGCGGTAGCCCGTCACGATGCCGATCCGCTCGAAACCGGTCAGCACGTCGAGCTTCGTCACGATCGCGCTGGTCAACCCGTTGACGCTGACCGCGTAGCGCGCGGCCACGGCATCGAACCACCCGCACCGGCGCGGCCGCCCGGTCACCGTTCCGAACTCGCCGCCTTGACGGCGCAATCGCTCGCCGCGCTCATCGTCGAGCTCCGAGGGCAGCGGGCCGGCGCCGACCCGGGTACAGTACGCTTTGAAGACGCCGGTCACGCGCCCGATCGCGCCGGGGCCGATCGCCAGGCCCGTGCAGGCGCCGCCGGCGAGCGTATGCGAGCTGGTCACGTAGGGGTAGGTGCCGTAGCCGACGTCGAGCAGCGTCCCCTGCGCTCCCTCGAGCAGAATGCGCTTATTGCCGCGCAAGCGCTCTTGAATGTATTCGACTCCGTCGACGACGTGGCCGCACAGACGCCGCGCCGCTTCGAGCGCGCGAGCGGTCGCATCGTCGCGCTCGCCGGCCGCACCCGCGATCACGTCGGCAAAGCGAATGCCGGTGCGCGCCGCCCGATCCACGTACGCCGGTCCGATACCCCGCCCGGTTGTGCCGATCGCTCCACTGGCGCGCTCGCGCTCCGCCGCGGCGTCGCGGGTGACGTGATGGGGGAGCACGATGTGGGCGCGATCGGAGATTTTGACGCGCGAAACGTCTACGCCGAGCGCCGCCAGTCGCTCGAGCTCGTCGAGCAGCGTGTACGGATTGACGACCGTCCCGCCACCGACGAAGAGCTCGACGTGCGGGTGCATGACGCCCGACGGAACGATCCGTAGCGCAAGCTCGCGCTCGCCGACGACGATGGAATGGCCGGCATTGTCTCCGCCCGCAAACCGAGCGACAACGTCGTAGTCTGCGGCATAGAGGTCGACGATGCGTCCCTTGCCTTCGTCGCCCCACTGCGCTCCAACGATAACGTCAGCTCGAGACGGCACCGGATCCTTTCTTTGCTTCCACCGGGAGGCTCTATTCGGTTCGAAACTCCAGGTCGCCGGTATCGCCCATCGGGATCTCGGCGGAGCCCCCGAACTGCGTCATAACGAACTCGGAGAAGAGCGCGTTTGGCCAACCGAAGCTTCGTCGCGTGTATTGCTGCGGATTGTCGGGGTTAAACGATTCGTGCAAGAGGTGGTCGCCGGGATCGCTCGCCAGCAGCTGACCGAGGACGTCTTGCTTCTCCGCAGCGGTCGTCGCGGTCATTCCCTCCACGATCAGCGCCAGCGGCCAGACCCAGTGATCGGGCGTATGGTAACTGCCGATGCCGCGGGCCACGTGTCCTTGGTAGAACGACGGGTTATCCTGCGAAAGCAAGAAGCGCCGCGTATTTTGATAGTAACGGTCGTTCGGCGTGGTGTAACCGAAATACGGCGCCGCCAGCAGGCTCGGAATGTTCGCGTCGTCGGTAAGGATCGCGTGCCCGAAGCCATCGACCTCGTACGCGTAGATGTAGCCGTACTTCGGAACGAGCACTAAACCATAGGTCTGAATTCCGCGCTGCACTTCGTCGCGAAGTGCCCGCGCCTCGCGAGCCTTGACGACGTTGTGATAGACGTTGAGTTCGATGTCGGCCATATCACCGAGCGCTACGACCGCAAACATCTCCGAGGGAATCAAGAAATTGTAGTAGCAGGCATCGTCCGAGGGACGAAAGCCGGTCCAGATCATACCGGTATAACTGACCGGGCGACCGGCACCGTCGGCGGGGAGCTCCTTATGCGTATATCGCGAGTAACGGGGATGGTTCTGTTCGCGCTGCATCGTCGCCAGCACCGAATCGAGCATCAGCGAGAAGTCGCCGGTAAAGATCGACG
>JBAPZS010000194.1:0-21000 GCA_049285355.1 Candidatus Cybelea sp.
GGTTCGAACAGCACGATCGGCGCGCGCGAGAGTCTCAAGAGACGCCGAACGCGCGCCGCAAGTGCAACCGGAAAGCAGACATAGCCTCCGGTTGCAATGACGAGATCCGGCCGGACGGCGTGCAGAAGACGCAGACTCTGCAGCGTTCCCGCAACGTTCCGCATAACCGCGCGAATCAACTCGAACGAGAGTCGGCGCGGTAACGGGTGCGAGGCGACCGTTTGCAGCGAGTAACCCGCCTTCGGCACGATCGTCGTCTCGAGACGATCGGCGCTGCCGGCAAACGTTATCTGCGCCGCCCGTTGCGCAAGCGCGTCGGCGATTGCAATCGCGGGGTAGAGATGCCCTCCGGTTCCCCCGCCGGCAAAAACGACCGTCACCGGCCCGCGTTGACTCTACGTTGGCGCCCCACATTGGCAATCAGTGCGACGGCGATGAGGTTGACGATCAGCGAGCTTCCCCCGAAGGAGATAAAGGGCAGCGGAACCCCGGTTACCGGCCACGACGACGAGACGACGCCGATATTCACAAATGCCTGAATTGCGATCATCGCGCCGCAGCCAATGGCGAGAAAGAATCCAAACCGGTCGGGCGCAGCCAGCGCAATCTTGACCGCGCGGTACGCCAGCGTCACGAAAAGCCCGACGACGACGAGCGTTCCGATCAGACCGAGCTCCTCCCCGAGCACCGAAAAGATGAAGTCGGTGTACTGTTCGGGCAGATAGAAAAACTTTGCGCGCGACGCGCCAAGACCCACGCCGAAGATTCCTCCGCTGCCCAGCGCGAGCAGCGACTGAACGATATGGAATCCGGTGTTGAGCGGATCTTTCCAGGGATCTACGAAGGCGAAGATGCGCGCGCGCCGGTAAGGACTTGCCAACACCGTGAAGGCCGCAAAGGGAACCGTCGCCAGTACGATTGCGACAAGATGAAACAAGCGCGCACCCGCGGCAAAGAAGAGCGTAAACGCGATAAAGAGGAGCAGGCTCGCCGTGCCCATGTCGGGCTCCTTGAGCACCAGCACGGCCATGATCGCCACCGGAACGCAGAGTGGAAAGAGGCCGCGGCTCAGCGATGTGATCCGTTCGCCGCGAGAAGAGAGCATCGCCGAAAGATAGATCAGCAGTGCGAGCTTCGCAAACTCCGACGGCTCTAGACTGAGGTTCGCCGTTCCGATCCAGCGCCGGCCGCCGTTAACGCCGAGCCCCACGTGTGGTACGAAAACCAGCACGAGTCCGGCGATCGCAGCGACCAAGAGATACGGGGCAACCTTTCGCAGCTGCTGGTATTCAATTCGATAACAAACGAACGCGGCGGCCAATCCAATCGCGAGCCAGACGAGTTGTCGTTTGAGATAGTAGGCGATATCTCCGTGCTCGGCGTACGCGGTTGCGCTCGACGCCGAGAATACCATCACTAAACCGATCGCGACGAGTGCGGCGATGCAGGTGAAGAGCCAAACGTCGAGGGGCGCGGCTACGTACGGTCGCAGACCCGGCCGTCGCGCGGAGTCGCGCTCCGACCGAAGGGCCGCGGAGTTATGCACCCGCGGGCTCTCTCTGCGACGCGACCGCCGCGCTGAACCGTTCGCCGCGATCCTCGGCCGAGACGAACATGTCGAAAGAAGCGCAGCCTGGTGAGAGCAGGACGACGTCGCCGGCGGAGGCGAGCGAGCGGGCGCGGTGGACCGCCTCCTCCATAGAGGAGGCATCCACGACGGCGACGTCGCCCGCAGCTCGACGAATTTCGTCGGCCGATTCGCCGATAGCCACGAGCGCTTTGACGCGATGCCGTATCTCCGAGCCCATTTCCCCGAACTCGTTTCCCTTCGAGCGTCCGCCTGCGATCAAGACGATCGGTCGCTCGTAGCTGCGCAGCGCGGCAATCACCGAGCTGGGGTTCGTGGATTTCGAATCATCGACGTACAGGACGCCATCGATCTCGGCGACGGGCTCGAGGCGATGGGGCATCGGTGCAAACGATCGCATCGCACCGCTCAACGCATCGGGAGGGCAGCCGATCGCCAGCGCCGCGAGGAGCGCCGCCATGGCGTTCTGCACGTTATGCTCTCCGGGGAGCGGAATCTCGTTGCGCGCGAGCAGCCCAATGGGACGCGGATCGCCTCTCACCGGCGCGTAGGTTACGATTCCGTCGCGCAGGTACATCGTAGCGGGTTCCTGACGATTGCGCGCAAACCAGAGTTGCCGCGCTGTGACGCGCGTATTTCCATGACGCCACGAAAGCGCTTCGAGACGTGCGTCATCCAGATTGCCGACGAACCAATCCGTCATGGATTGATTTGCGCAGATCCGGTATTTCGCTTCGGCATATTCCTCCATCGAGGGATACCGGTCTAGATGATCCGGCGCGATGTTAAGCAACACGGCGACGTGCGGCTTAAACGCGCGAATCGTCTCCAGCTGAAATGATGAGACCTCGGCGACGATCCACTCGTCGGACCCCGCGCCCGCCACCTCTTTGATGAGGGGGTTGCCGATGTTGCCTCCGACGCGCGCCCGCAAACCGCAGTTTCGCAGAAGGTGTCCGATCAAGGCCGTCGTCGTCGACTTGCCCTTGGTCCCGGTGACTGCGATGATGGGCGACTTGCAGAGACGATAGGCGAGCTCGATCTCGCCGATAACGGGCACGTTGGCTCGATGCAGCGCGCGAACGACCGGCGAGATCGGGGGAACGCCGGGCGAGAGTACGGCCCAACCGATCGTCTCGAGAACTCCGTCCAGCGCGGCGGGCTCCACGAAGGTAGCGCCGAAGGACTCCGCCGCCGCAATCGCGTCGCTCAACTGCTCGCGCGGCTTTTCGTCGGTCGCGTAAAGACGCACGTCGTACTGCGACAGTACCTCCAAGCTCGCTAATCCACTTCGGCCCAAACCGATGACCATTACCGGCTCGCCGGGTTTGAACGTAAAAGTCTCCGTCATCGTGCGATGGTCCATCCTAGCAACGAACAGATCAGCGACGCAAGCCAAAACCGAGCCGTAACTTTCGTCTCCGGCCAACCTGCAAGCTCGAAATGATGATGCAGCGGACTCATCCGCAGGATACGCTTGCCCCGCGTCACTTTGAAGTAGGAGACTTGAAGGATTACCGAGAGCGCCTCCGCGACGAAGACTCCGCCCACGACCACAAGCAGCAGCATCTCTCCGCTGAGAATCGCTACTCCCGAAAGCAGCGCGCCCAGCGCGAGGGAGCCCGTATCGCCCATGAAGAGCTTCGCGGGATGGCGGTTGAAGGCGAGAAAAGCGACACACGCGCCGGCACCCACGGCCGCGCCGATGTAGGCGGCGCGCTCGGGCAGGCCTGCGGCGATGACGGCAAACACGGCAAGCGGTGGAATCATCGTGCCGGCGGCCAGCCCATCGAGCCCATCGGTCAGATTGACTGCGTGAATCGTTCCGGTAATGGCGAGTATTCCGAGAAGCAGCCAAAGCCAGTGCGGCGCGGCGAGCCAAATCGTTCCGGCGTGGAAGAGCACGTCCCGTGGGAAGAGCGCGCCGGAGGCGTCGAGCGAGCGTAAGAAGACGACGGCGGCCAGCGCGGTTGCCAGAAGCTTCGTCCTGGCTCGAAGACCGCGGTTTGCGCCGCCACGAATCTTGAGGACGTCGTCGATTGCGCCGATAGCGGCGCAAGCGACTACCAAGGCTACCAGCTCCAAGAGCATCGGAACGCGGACTGCTCCCAGTGCCGCGACCAGAGCTACGACGAAGACGATTCCACCCATCGTCGGCGTCCCGGTCTTCGCCTGGTGCGTTTGCGGCGCGTCTTCATACGCGTGCTGACGAACGTGCAGACGCCCCAAGAGCAGCAGCAGCGCCACACCCGCCGGCGCTGCGATCGCAAATCCGAAGATTAGCCAGAGCGCCAGCTGCGACGCCGTGGCCGCACTCACGACGCCCGCCCCGCTAACAGCGGATTAGCGGTACCGCCGCGCCACTTGAGTACGACGATCGGCGTCTGCTCGTCGCTGTTGCCGTGCGGGTTGTCGAGCAGGGCGCGCTCGACGGCCTCGGTGCAGATGCCGTCGGAACGGCCGAGAACCTTCGCCTTGTCGAGATCGTTCGCGTCGACGACCGCACACTCGACACCGGTGCGCTCGCGCACGGAGCGCGCGAATGCATCCGCGTCGCGCGGGGCGAGAACGATGGCTCGTTCGTACGGCGGCATCGTCCCGGTGTAGCCGTCGAAGGCGGCGATCGCGTCGCCCATTAGTTCGTAAAAGACGCCGCGGCGCCCAAGACACCGGCCGAGCAGATGGGCGATCGCGGCATAGAGTATCTTGCCTGTGCCGACTTGGTCGACGACCAGCTGCACGGATTCCGGCTGACTCATCGTCGCGAGCGGCCCCGCGTAGCGGCAGAGCAAATAAGCAAGGCGTGAAGGACGCACGTGCTCCGCGACGACAAACTCGCCTTGTGCGATCGCGAGCGCCGTCTCGGAGACGGCGATCACGTCGCCGGGGCGCGCGATTCCGCTCACCGCGTCGGAGACCAAAGCGCCGAGGTCGTCGTCCGGATGCACCAAAGGCGTGCGAACCGGAATCGCCCGCAAGCCCTCAGGGGTCTGCGGACGCGTAACCTTCAGAGTCGTGATCGCAAGGCTCACGCGTGGAGCTCCTCGACGATCTCCTCTAGCCGGTATTTTCGCGAGCCTTTTAACAGGACCACATCATCGCCGTTTGTATGTTCGCGTAGCCACGCGGCCGCCTGCGAGTTGTCGCCAACCAAAACGATCCGCGACGCATCCAGCCCCGCGCGCCGAGCCCCCCGCGCGAGCGCCGCGGCGAAGTCGCCACTCACGAGCAGCACGTCTACCTTTCCCGCCGCATGCTCGCCGACGCGTTCGTGCAGGCTCTGCGATTCGTCACCGAGCTCCGCCATACTGGCAAGCACGGCGATTCGTCGCGATGCCGTCTCCGCGGCAAAGGCATCGAGCGCCGCAATCATTCCGCTTGCGTTCGCATTATACGCGTCGTAAATCACCCGAGGGCCGCCCTCGACGAAGATGCGATCGAATCGGCCCGGCGGCAGTTGCAGTCGAGGAATCGCCGCGATCAAAGGCTCGGGAAGAGCACCAAGCTCGAGCGCACCGGCAATCGCTGCGGCGAGATTTTCCCGGTTGTGCAGTCCCGGCACGCGTGCCTCGACGTCGTATGCGGTCGTCTTGCCGGCGCGGCGAAAAAGCAGGTGGTTTTTGCCGACGAGCGCCGTGAGCGGTTCGATGGAGCCAAGCAGCTCAAACGCGGCCACGTCCGCAACCGCAGCAAACCAGTGCGGCGCTTCGGGCAGCGCCGCGGCGCGCGCAATAGAGACGGCATCGGTTGCATTGAGCACCGGCCGGGCGCCGTGCGCAAACAACGCCCACTTGGTCTCGGCCAGAAGCTCGCGTGAGCCCATGATCTCAACGTGTGCTTCACCGACGTTCGTCAAGACTCCGAGGTGCGGCCGAGCGATGTCGGCCAAGATCGCTATGTCGCCGTACGATCGCGCACCCATCTCGACGATTGCGAGGTCGTGCGATTCGTTTGAAGCGCTCAGCAGCAGCCGGCTTACACCGATCTCGTTGTTCTCGTTGCCGGGTGCGGCCAGCACGCGATCCCCGTATCGCGCCTTGCAGAGCTGTGAGAGAAAGGCTTTCGTCGTTGTTTTGCCCGTGCTGCCCGTGATGCCGACGACGAGCCCGGTAAAGAGCTCTCGCGCCGCGCGCGCGAACGCGAGATACGCTGCGTTCGTGCGCCCGACCAGCAGCGTCGGCGTCCCGCTAATCCGCGATTCGGGGCGGTCGAGCACGAGCAGGGCGGCTCCACCCGCAACGGCTTGCGAGGTGAAATCGTGGCCGTCGAAACGCTCGCCGTGCAATGCGACGAATGCATCGCCGGGTTCGATGGTTCGCGTGTCGGTGCTGACGCGCAACGCCGCCGGTGCGCCCTGACCGTCTACGAGAGTCGCTCCCGACGCCGAAATCGCCAACTCGAGCGGCAGCCTCACTGCAGTGCACCGGCGGCGAGTACGTCGCGGGCGACGGCCGCATCGTCAAACGGCGCAATGCTCTCCCCGACGATCTGATAGGCCTCGTGTCCCTTGCCTGCGACGAGCACCAGATCGCCGGAGCGCGCCTCGGCGATCGCGCGCTCGATCGCCCGGCGGCGATCGAACTCCACGACGTACGGTCGCCGGTCGCCGATGCCGGCGGCGATATCGTCTACGATTGCGCGTGGTTCTTCGCTGCGCGGGTTGTCGTTCGTGAGGTAGAGCCGATCGGCGAGTCGCGCGGCGACGGCACCCATGACGGCTCGCTTACCGCGATCGCGATCGCCGCCGCACCCGAAGACGATGGCGATCGCGCCGGCCGTCGTTTCGCGCAATGCCCGCAAAGCATTTTCAAGTGCATCCGGCGTGTGCGCGTAATCCACGACGACGTCGATGCCCAACCCCCGCAAACGCTCCATCCTTCCCGGCACGCGTTGCAGCGAGGCGAGCCCGCGCGCGGCGATCTCGCCACCGACGCCGATGAAACGAGCGATGCCAATCGCGGCCAACGCGTTCCAAACGTTGAAGCGTCCCGGGAGCTGCAGCTCGTACTGCACTCCGTCCACGACGAACCGGCTTCCCTCCGAATCGACGCGCAACGCCTGCGGCGTCAGCGTCGCGCCGGGGCTTTCGCCGTACGTTATCGTCTCGCGTCCTTCGCGCCGCAGCTCGGTAGCCCAGCGCCGGCCGCATTCGTCGTCGAGATTGAGCACGCAGCGCCGCGATAGCGAAAACAACTTGCGTTTCGCTGCTCGATAGGCTTGCGCGTTCTTGTGAAAGTCCAGGTGATCGCGCGTAACGTTCGTCAGGGCCGCAACGGAAAAACGAACGTCGTCGACGCGCTCGAGCGTCAATGCGTGAGAGCTGACCTCGATGGCGACGGCTCGCGCGTTTTCATCCCGCATGCGCGCCAGCAGGGCGTGCAGCTCCGGGGGTAACGGCGTCGTGTGGCGCAGCGCCCACGTTTGCGACTGAAACTCGGCGCCCACCGTACCAATCACGCCGCAAGGTATCGAAGCCTCGTTTAGGATCGCTGCCGTCATGCGAGACGTCGTCGTCTTACCATTCGTACCCGTGATGCCGATGACGTCGAGCGAACCTGACGGGTCGTCGTAGAAAGCCGCGGCGAGAATCGAGAGCGCGCGCTTTGAATCCGCAACGCGAACGATGGTGGCCGGTGGAGAACCCGCTACTTCGATCTCCCCTTCGACGACGACCGCGGCTGCGCCGGCGGCGGCGGCTTGGGCGACGTAGCTGTGTCCATCGGTGCGATTGCCTCGCAGCGCCACGAAGAGCGCGCCGGGGCGAACCGCGCGCGAATCGATTTCGATGGAGGTGACGAGCCGCGTCCGATCGCCGCTGACCGAGGCCGCCGGTAGTCGATCGAGTAACGCGTAAAGTGCGACTCCGCGCTCAGGGCCCATTGCGCGCGACGGTGCTGCCGGGCAGGACCCCGGCGTGTAGCATGGCGGCCCGCGCGATCTGCGCGAATGCCGGCGCCGCTACGATGCTGCCGTAGTATGCACCGATCGGCCGCTCGATCTTCACGTAGATAAGATAGCGCGGACGCGGATACGGTACCATTCCGATAAAGGATGCCGCGTAGTAGCCGGATCGATACTCGCCGTCCACGACCATCGATGCCGTTCCCGTCTTACCGGCGGTTGCATATCCGGCGATTTGCGCCGTCGGGTCGCCGGTACCGTGCAGCACGACGGCGCGCAAGAAGCTGCGCAACTCGGTCGCCGTTCGCTCCGAGAATAGGCGACGTACGACAGTGCGCGAGTAGCGGTGCAGCAGGTTGCCTTGCTGATCGAAGACGGCAGCGACGATCTCTGGTTGAATCAGCAGCCCGCCGTTAGCGATCGCGCAGTAGAAGCGGGCCAGCGCCAACGGCGTTACCGAGACGCCTTGGCCGAACGACATCGTCGCGAGCGAGGAACCGCTCCATTGGGGCGGCGGCGGCACGATACCGGGATTCTCGCCCGGCAACCCGACGCCGGTCGGGGTTCCAAAGCCCGCCCTACGTTCCATCTCGTAGAAGGTCTTCGCACCGATGGAGAGCCCAACTTCTGCGGCGCCGACGTTATGGGAGTATTCGACGATCTCTTCGAGGGTTTCGCTTCCTCCGGTTCCGGCCATGAAACCATCTTCCGCATTGTGAATCGTTCGACCGCCTATTTCCAGCGTGTCGCGAGCTGGAAAGCGCGACTGTAAGCCGACCTTGCGCGACTCGAGGGCCGCGGCCGCGGTTACGAGCTTGAAAGTCGAACCCGGTTCGTACGCATCCATGACGGCGCGGTCGCGCCGTTGTCCGTCGCCGTACTTCCAAAACCGATTTGGATCGAAGTCCGGCGCGTTGGCGATCGCGAGAATTTCGCCCGTCCAAGGATCCATAACGATCGCCGAGCCGTCCAGCGCGTGGTACGCGCGCACCTGCTGCTCGAGCGCTCGCTCCGCCGCGAACTGCAGGTATGGATCGATCGTGAGCTCGACGTTCGAGCCGGGCAGCGCGGGCGCGACGACGCGTTCGCGCCCGAACGGAATCGGCCGCCCGAACTCGTCGGCCTCGAGCGTGACGCGACCCGACCGGCCCTGCAAGATGCCGTCGTCGGCATATTCGATTCCGTCGAGTCCGTTCTCATCGGTTCCAACAAACCCCAAGACGGTGGAGGCCAGGCGGCCTGCGGTGTCGACCCGCAGCCCAGTGTCCTCCTCCTTTAAATCGACGCCGAGCAGATTGAGCGCGCGGACTCGGGTCGCAACGTCGTGCGGCACCTTGCGCGCGATCCAGACGAACCAAAGGTGATGGTCGTGCAGCGCCGCGACGACGGAGGGCTCGAGCGGGCCGAAGACGCCCTGCAGCTTGGCGACCGCCGCGGCGGGATCGGCGATCTCGCGCGGCACGGCGTAGACGCTTTGCGATGGTAGCGATCGAACCAGCACGTTACCGTAACGATCGAGAATGCTGCCGCGCCGTGCAAAGACCTCAACCGTGTCGGAGCGTTGCGCCAACGCTTCTTTCGCGTAGAGCGGGCCGTTGAACGCCTGGACTTGCAACAGACGCCAGGCGAGAAAGCACGCGACGGCCGCGCAGACGTAAAAGATGATTCGCGCGCGCTTGGGAGCAATGCGCGCAAAGGTTCGATTGTGCACTAGTGTCCCGGCACTAGCGTCGCGCCGTCACCGCAGGCGCGAAGAATCCCGCAATCGACGAGAGTACCGGGAAGCGCGGGTGCGCCTGCGCGACCCTCGGCGTCTCGGTGCGTATCACCGCAAATCGCTGCGGTTCTCGCATGCCCAAGCGGGCGGCCAACGCGGCGAGCCGGTCGTCCGAGCGAAGCGCCGCTATTCGGTCGTCGAGACGCATCGTCTCCTCCAGCAGCGCTTCGCGCTTTACTTGTGCTCGCGAGACCGCATAGCTCAGCCCGGTCAGACTCGAGGTCAGCACGACGTACCCCATGAGGAGGGCCAGAATGCAAAGCAGCCCGACAAAAACGCGCAGAACGGCCGTATAGCGCGCGCGCGAAGCGCGTCCGATTCGCCGTGCCGTCGCCGCCCGGACGGTGCGAGGATTGCGGATGCGCGAGCTGCGCTGGACCGATCGAGATGCAATCACCTCAACTGGCCTTTCGATCGGCGGCGCGAAGCTTGGCGCTGCGAGAGCGGCGGTTCTCGGCGCTTTCGCCTTGCTGTGGCCGAATCGGTTTCTTGGTCAGGACCGCGACGCGGTCGTCATCGCGCAAGACGCGTTTGACGATCCGATCTTCGAGCGAATGAAAGCTGATCGCTACGAGGCGCCCGCCGGCCCGCAACCTTCCAATCGCCTCCTGCAAACCATCGCGCAACGCTTCCAGCTCGTCGTTCACAGCGATGCGCAAACCTTGAAAGACTCGCGTCGCAGGATGAACGCGCTCGCGTCTTCCAGGTCGCTGCACGACGGCCGCGACCAACGCGGCGAAATCGGAGGTGGTATTCGGCAATCCGCCGCTGGTGCGCCGCGCCACGATCGCCCGCGCGATACGGCGAGCCGCCCGCTCTTCGCCGTAATGGAAGAAGATATCGGCCAATTCACGTTCGCTCGCCGTAGAAAGAATCTCGTAGGCGCTTCGCCCGCGATGCGGGTCCATACGCATGTCGAGGGCAGCGGGCTTTGCAATCGAGAAGCCGCGGTCGGCGTCGTCAAGCTGCATCGACGAGACTCCCAGATCGAAGAGCACGCCGTCGACAAGCCCGACCTCGCAGCGGTCGAGAACGCCGTTGAGGTCGCGAAAGTTTGCTCGAACGAACGTTAGGCGTCGGTCGGCAAGGAGTTGCGCGCGAGCGACGGCTTGCGGGTCCGCGTCCAACGCGATCAGACGCCCCTCCCCCAGTCGCTCCAAGATCGCCTGCGTGTGCCCGCCTGCCCCAAATGTCGCGTCGACGTAGATCCCGCCGGGACGGATCGCAAGATACTCGAGGACTGGGCCGACGAGTACGGGGACGTGGCTCAGCATGGCGGCACCTCATAGTCCTAGCTCGCCCATGAAGTCGGGTAGCTCGCCCCCGGGCGGTTGCGCAAATGCGTACCGCTCCTTCGCCCAGATCTCGATGCGCGTCAGCAGACCGACCGAGACGACCTGCCGTTCGATTCCCGCATACGCGCGAAGCAGCGCCGGCACGACGACGCGGCCCTGATTGTCACAGCCCACTTCCTCGGTATGCGCGAAGAGATAACGAACGAAGCGGCGATAGCGATCGTCCTTCTTCGGCACCGATTCGAGGCGTTCGCAAAACTCGGTCCAAGTCGCGCTGGGGTAGAGCGCGAGGCAGGGGTCGGGGGGCGCGATGGTCAGAACGAACTGTGCGCCCAGCCGCTCGCGAAAACGCGCAGGAACAATCAACCGCCCCTTTTCATCAAGGGCGTGTTGCTCCGAGCCCGCAAAGCGAGGCAGTCCAGCGTGCACCAAGTCCTCCGCAAAGCACCACTAGGCACTACTTCCCACCACTATACGCCCCTCGTCGCACTTGAAGCAAGTTTCGATCGCGGCGACTGCATTGCAACACTCTACGAACATTTGTTCGAGTATGCTGCGTTCCGGGCTTCAGCACTCTATGAGATGGAGTGCCAACCAGTACTGCGGCACTGAGAACGGCCTACTGCAGGAAGGTTGAAATATCGGACGAGGCCGTCGGGTAGGCAAACAGAACGTCGCGCAGCGCGCTTGCCGGTATGCGCGCGTGAATCGCCAGCGAAAAGACGTTGATGAGCTCTTCGGTATGCGGCCCGAGGATATGCGCGCCGACGACGCGATCGTCTTCTTCGTCGATCAGGAGGCGATAGGCGGAACTGCGCGCCCGTACGCGGCGCGACGAATACCAAAGCGTCGAGTCGCCCTCAAGAAGGCGGAAACGCACTCCGGTCTTGCGTGCGTCTTCGACGGTAAGACCGACCGAACCAAGCGCCGGAATCGTATAAACGATGCTTGCCAGAGCGCGAAAATCCGGCGAGTACTTATTGCCTTCTAAGAGATTGCGCGCTGCGATCCCACCTTCCAACACTGCGGTCGGCGTTAACGGAAGACCGCCGCCGCCTGCAGCATCGCCGACCGCGTAGACGGCCGGGTTGGTCGTGCTCTGCAAAAACTCGTTTACGGCAACCGCGCCCTTAGGATTGCGCGCCACGTTGCCGACATCGAGCGCGAGCACGTCGAGATCGGCGACGCGTCCCGCGGCGTGAACGACGACGTCGCATTCAACCGCGAAAGAGGCTCCGTCTGCCCTTCCCACCACTTGGAAATCCGCAGCGCGCTTTTCAACCGCGTCGACCTCCGCGTTCACGCGGACGTCGATGCCGACGGCACTGCTGACCGCAACGACACGATCGACCAGGGTCGCATCGAATCCGGTTAAAACGCGCGGACCGCGCTGCAAAATCGTCGGCGAGGAGCCGGCGCGCGCGGCGAGATGTGCGAACTCGAACGCGATGTAACCGCCGCCGATGAAAGCGATGCGTTTGGGTAGGCTCCGCAAGTCGAGGAAGTCCGTGCTCGTGATCAAGTGCTCCTGGCCCGCGAGGTTCAGCGTTGCGGGCCGGGCGCCGGTGGCCAGCACGATATGCTCGGCTTGGAGAGGTTCTCCGGCAACCGTCATGCTCGTAGGCCCGGCAAAGCGTGCGACTCCGTGAAGCGTGACGACCCCCGCTTCTCGCAACCCCGCTTCGCGCTCCGCCGGAACCGGATCCGTAAAGCTTCGCTTGAAATGCATCAGTTCGGCCCAGTCGATACGAGTATCGCCCGCGATGCCGCTGCCCCGCATACGCTGCGACCAATCGATCAACTCGGCAGCGCCGACGAGCACTTTCTTCGGATCGCAGCCGCGCAACGGGCAAGTGCCGCCGTACGGCCGCTCGTCGACGATCGCCACGCGGCGGCCGGCTCGCGAGCAGCGCACGGCGGCCTCCGTCCCCGAGCCGCCGGTCCCTACGACGATGAGGTCGAACCGATTCGCAGGGGGCTCAGCCAACCTCAAGGCTCCGAGGATATGATCGCGGGCGTAGCGGCAACGATGTCCGACGGCCGATCGTTGCGCTTTTGATTGCGAACTTTTTTGTCGTCATATGAAGTGGACTACAATGGCTTGCTCCCGCTCGTTCTCACGGCCTGCCTGCCAGGCTTGACTGCGCGCTGAGAAGAAAGCCGACCGTGCGATGATGCGAGTTTTGGGGATCTGCCTCGTCGGACTGCTCTGCGGATGTAGCGGAGCGGGGTACCTGCCGTATGCTCCTCACTCGCTCGATCCGATGATGCTTAACTCGCTAGTTGCCAGCGCCGCGCAGGCGGACGATGTTCCACCGGGACTCGTACGCGCGGTCGTCATGGCGGAATCGGGCGGCAACCCGTCGGCGGTCAGCATTGCCGGCGCGCAGGGCCTGATGCAGCTCATGCCGGGCACCGCGGCCGGCTGCGGCATCGCCGACCCGTTCGACGCAACCCAGAACGTCTCGTGTGGCACGAGCTACCTTCGCTCGTTGCTCAATCGTTACCGCGGCAACGTCGCGCTGGCCGTCGCAGCATACAACGCGGGCCCGGGAGCAGTGGACCGCTACCACGGGGTGCCTCCCTATGCCGAAACGCGGGCGTATGTCGTGCGCGTGCTCGACGCGTATCGCAACTATTAACCGTCGGGCAACCGGCGTGGCTAGCGAACTCGGGCTCTCTCGATGACCACGCTAACGCACCAGCGGCCGCTTCATCGCGTCAACCTCGCGCTTTTCCGATTGCCGATTCTCGATGGCTACCTGTTGCGCGAAATGCTGGGGCCCTTCACATTTGCGTTCAGCGCCTTTTTGCTGTTTTGGGCGCTCAATATCTTGGTCTTAGCGGCCGACTACGTCATAAATCAGCACGCGCCGTTCTTCTTGGTGCTGCGCTTCGTCATCTTCCGCGTGCCGCAGGCGATTCCGATGGCGTTTCCATTCGCGTGCTTGTTCGCCGCGTTGCTCGCGATGGGGCGCCTCATGGGTGATAACGAGGTAACCGCGATGCGCACCGCCGGTATACCGGTAACGCGTATCGCCCTGTCGCCGCTGCTTTTTGGTTTTGCGATGTTTCTGACGGCGTATTTCATGAACGAGTGGGTGGCGCCCGTGTCCGTCGATCTCTCGACGCGAACCTTCTATCAAATCATCTACCACACCGACGCGCTTCCGGTCGAGCCGCAGTTCTTTCGCAAGGATCCCGACACCGGCAACACGTTTTACGTAGGTCAGGTCTCCACGGACAACAAGACGATGCTGGACGTGCAGATCTTCAAGCCGGCAAAGTACGGGCCTTGGAACGAGACCCTGCAGGCTAAAACCGCAGACGTCGAGGGCAGCGTACTCGTCCTGCACGACGTCATCGACACGCGCTATAACAACGACGGATTTCTCACGAATCAACAACACATCAAGAACGCTTCGATCGGACTGCCGCTCGGCGAGACCGCGTCCCAGTTCGTCAGTTCGGCCAATAACGATCCGTGGACGATGAACAGCAAATCGCTGCGGATGCAGGTTAACGCGTTGCAAGCGCAGGGAATCGGCGGCACGGCACTGGGAAGCTTGCAGATTAATCTTGCCGACAAACTGGCATGGCCATTCGCCTGCTTCATCGGCGTGCTCTTGGCATTGCCGCTCGCGCTGCGGTTCGGCAAACGAGGCCGCGCGCTCGGGGCGGCGCTCGCCATCATCGCGTTCTTCGCCTACTACGTGCTTTCAACCGCATGCGCGGCATTCGGCCGCAACGGAGCGATCAATCCATTCGTCGCCGCGTGGCTGCCCAACGTGATCATGGGCCTTGCCGGTGCGACGTTGCTCTTTTTGGAAGAACGCTGACGACGTGCCGGCCGGTCAGGGTAGACGTCGCGGCATAGCCGCGGTTGCGGTGCTGGCTGCCTATCTCGCCGGTCTGCTCCCCAGCGAGGCCCAGGCTTCAACCGACGACCAGCAGGCGCAGCTCGCGCTGCTTCTTTTCAATACGCAAAGCTGCGCCCAGCACTACGCGGCCGATACGCAACTAGTCGCACAGGCCTCGACACCGACGCCCGCGCCGCCGGCCACACCGGGACCGCCGAGCGTGCCGCCGGGGTCAAGCAATGGAACGTTCACGCTCAATCCGACGCCTCGCCCGGTACAAGGCCAAACCCCGGGGGTCACCCCGCCCCCGGTTCCACAGGGCACGCCCAATCCGAATCCCTCGATGGGTCCGATTTTTCTCGTTCGCGGCGGCGAGACGCCGCCGCCGATCGCGCCGGCCGGACAGTCTACACCGGGGCCCACGCCTGAACCGACCGGAGCGCCGACGCTCTCGCCGGGTTACGTTGCGGTCATCTCCGATACGTGGAACGGAAACCGTGCGCGCGGAAAACCAAGCGACGCAATCGGCAACGTGCACATCTACTATGCCGACGAAGAGATCGTCGGCGAGAAGGCACACTTTGACGGCGTTCGCACGATTACCATCACCGGTCACCCCTTTATCATCAACCACGAGCACGACTCCGTACTGACCGCCGACACGATAATCTTCGATTCGATCGCCCAGACGGCGAAGCTCGTGAACGGCAAGGGCGCCAGCGACGAAGGGGTAGAGCGGGGGCTCGTCCACTTCAATGCCAACGATCTTTACACGAACCCCGACGGCACCATTCACGGCGACAATCCGTACGTGACGACCTGCGAGAATCCGCGCGGCGGCTACCACATCACCGGCAAGAAGATAGACGTCTATCCGGGCGACAAGATCGTCATTAGCAAGGCGGTTCTGTGGCTCGGCGCCGCCGCGGTCTTCTATCTTCCCTTGCTGATCATTCCGCTGCGTAGCGTCGAGGGTCAGCGGGGTCACGCCAAATGGTTCCCCGAGGTCGGCTACGATTCGTACGAGGGCGCGTGGATCAAGGTCCAGATTCCCTTCGGTAAGGACCAATACTATTACGGCTATTACATCGTAAACTATTTCACGAAAATAGGCCTAGGTCTCGGCTACGTGGGCTTCTACTCCAGCAGACGCGGGCGCCGCAGCGTGAGCGTCAACTTTTACACGATCAACGATCGACAAGCGGGCGGAACGCAGACGAATCTTCAGTTACAAGAACAGGAGAACTTCTCACAACGCCTGCGCGGCAACTTTCAGTTTACGTATCAATCGAACTATGGTCCGCTCTACAGCATCCCGCCGAACGAGACGATAAGTGCCTCCATCGTCCACCAAACTCAGCAGACGTCGCAGAACTACAGCATCAGCCATAGCTCCGTGAGCGGCCAATCCAGCAGCGATAGCTTCACCTTCTCCGACACGCGCCAGTTCAACCAAAATCTAAACCAAACGACGACCTTTACCGATAGCGACAGCAGCGCTACTTTCGGCAACCTGACGCAGTTTAGCAATCAATCGGAGTTCGACTACCTGCTGCAGTACACGACCGCCGGCGCCGACTATCAGATGGAGTTCGACAAGACCTACTCGCTGGAGGCGACCGGCATCAACAAGATCCCCGAGTTCGAAGTGCGCCCGAGCGACTTCTTTCAGCACTTCTTCATTCCGCTCTCGGCGGACCTAACCGTCGGCGAGTACAGCAATCCGGCCGGTGACGGTCAGCCGGTGGCTTTGGCGACGTGGCGCGGCGACGCCAACTTGACGGTCGGCCCGTTACAAGCCAAGGTGCTCGGGAGCGACTTCGACGGAACCGTTACTATCGATCAATACGCCTACGGCACCGGCGACCTCAAAGCCGCGGTCGAACAAGACCTCAGCCTGACGACGCCCATCAGCTCGCATATCGTCAATACGATAAACTACAATGAAGCCAACTATAACGGTCCGGCCTTGGTGCCGTTCCAATACTTGGATCAGCAGCCGACCATGAACACCAAGAATGCGCAAGATATGCTGCGTCTCTTCAACGACGACGTTTACGCGTTTTCGTTGGGCTGGGCGACGAATTTCGACGGGGTGGCGCTGCCGCTCAGTTATCAGCTTTCGGCGCGACCCTCGCCACGCTCCGTCGTGCTCCTTAGCGGCTCGTTCATTCCCGGCCCCGGCCAGGGCTTTACTACGTCGAACCTCCAGTTGTCGACGCCGTTCGGCCGCGATGCGTCGCTACAGTTCGTGACCAACCTCAACTGGAAAGGACCGGGCGAGATCGTCGCCGACAAAATCATCTATTACACGCGCACGATCGGCAACTGCTATCAGCTTATGGTGCTCTACAACGAGTCGCAACAGGCGATCAACGTCGGACTCGACCTGCTTGCGTTTCCGAACCAAGGCGCGGTCTTCCAAATCGGCTCCCCCCAACAGGTTGTGCCGACAACCTTCAACTTCTAAGCCGCGCCTGTTCGGCGCTCGTACATCATAGCGACGGGTCAGCTCGCATTCGGACTCGGACACATTCGTCGCGCCACATCCGTGTAGCGCTCCTATCGGCTGCCTCGCGGCTTCCGCATCCTGCTCCGGCGCTCGGTCAGGCGGTCCTTGTCCGAAGCGGGCTGACCCGTCGCTTTACCAATCACACATGGCTACCGCAACAGCGACGGACAGCTTGCGAAGTTGAATGTGTCTATTTTTTGAAAACAGCGCCGAGCTAGGCTCAGGCGTGATGTGAGGTGGTGAGGGGCCTCTGAGGGAGGGGCCCTTCGACTCGCTGCGCTCGCTCAGGACAGGCTACGGCGTGGATGCCGGAGCGACGACGAAGGGAGCAACTTTTTCGCCGGATGCGAAAAAGCGGGCGTCCCCAAACCGCCTTACAGCACGCCTGAGCCGCGCAATTGCTATTCGCTTACGGTTCATCACACGGAGGATGGCCGCAGGAGCAAGCCTCCTGTTCGATGCCGCCGCCCTCCGCGTTGCGGCAAAAATCGCTACAAAATACTTCGCCGCCAACCGGCGCGCTGACAGTACAGTTGCAGAGATCGTGGCCGCACGCGGCGCCGAGCTCGCGCATTACGGACAGGGCGTCGGCCTAACGGGATTGTTGGAGAGCTCGACGCTCACGATCTGCGCGGCCGGATCGGAGATCGTGTTATCGAGCGCGTAGTACGTGTTATCGAAGGGTTCGGTCATACACAGTTTCGGCGAGACGAACTGCGGATCGATCGGCCCTCCCGAACCCAGCGAGTCGACAAACGTCCACGTACCGCCGCCGCCGACGCTGGCCTGCGTGGTGAAGGCATTGAACGACCAGATGGCCGGCGGTGTCGCGCTGGGAGAGGGCGACGGCGACGATCCTTTAAAGATCGACCGCTGCGCGAGCATCGAGAACTCGGTGCCGTTGCCGTTGCTGTTAGGATTGAACGAGAACTGCTGGGGTACGGTTCCAAGCTTAAACCACGCCGGGGGAATGTGGGGATTTTGGTTGTGTATGAACTGCACCGGCTCCGCGTACGCGGTTCCGCCGTTGCCCAAAGCGAGCAAAGCGAACGAATAGCCCGCCCAATTCGTTTGTAAGGTGTCGGTCGAGGGCGTCACTCCCGTCCCCGTCGTGTTGAACACGACCATGTATTGATAACTCGAGAAGTTGAAGGGAGACTCGACGTCAAAGTGTATCGCCATGTAGCCCGGAGGCGCGCCGCCGGGACCTAAGCCCGGAGGATTAGGCGTGACCTGACGACCGCACGCCGCAACGATGAACGCCGTTACGACTACAAAACAGAAACTCAATCTGCGAATCATGGTCTCCTCGCTGCCATTGCGCGACGCAGTCCTCGCTGCATTTGCGGCCGTCCTTTTGGCGGCGGCGTTTCCAAAGCTTGGTGCAGCATGGCTGGTCCCCTTCGGAACTGCGGCGCTGTTCTGGCTCTGGCAAGGTTCTACGTCGAAGCGCGCCGCGCTTCTCGGCTGGTTCTCAGGTTTCATTTTTTTTGCACTCGACTTTGCGTGGGTCGGTCACACGGTCGGACATTACATCGGCGTCTTCGGACCCTTTCTCGCTTTGGGGCCGGCGCTGATCGAGGCGCCGTTCTTCGCTTTGGCCGGTGTTCTGGCATCGCTGGCATACGCGAGAATGCGCCCCGCAATCGCGCCGCTCGGTGCTGCCGCAGCTTTTACGATCTGCGAGTGGTTGCGCTCGATCGGCGTGCTCGCAGCGCCCTTCGGCCAACTTGGCTACACGCAGGCCGGCACGCCGCTGCGAGCCATCGCCGCCTACGCCGGGACCTATGGGATCACGTTCGTACTCTGCGTTCTTGGAGCATATGCTGCCGATGCCGTGCGGCGCAAAACGTGGCGGCCGCTCGCCGTCGCCTTAACGACGACGTGCGCTCTCACGCTCCTGGGCTGGATTTTGTGGCCGGCGCGCACCCTCGTGCCGCCGACGATTCCCGTCGTCGCCGTACAGGGCGACATTCCACAATCGTTCAAGTGGAACGCGTTGGGGTTAGCCGTGCGCCGGTATTCCGCGATGACGCTCGCTTCGGCGCGCGTTCATCCGCGATTGGTCGTGTGGCCGGAGACGGCGATTCCGACGGAGCTCAACCTTGCTCCCCCGCTGCTTGGACGGTTTTCCGCGCTCGCGCGTAATCTTAGAAGCACGATCGTCGTTGGAGGCATCGACGCGAATTTCACCGGTCTCTACAATGCGCTCTACATTTTCGCGCCAAATGGGACGTCTGAAATTTACCACAAGCGCCAACTCGTTCCATTTGCGGAATGGTTTCCCGGTAAAGCCTTTCTGTCGTGGCTGCCCTACATCGGCGCACTCAACGGGGGCATCACGCCCGGGCGGCGCGACGAGGTTTATCCAACGACGGCCCTCCCAATAGCTCCACTTATCTGCTGGGAATCGGCGTTCGCCGACCTAGCCTACGCACAGCTGCAGCGCAACGCACAGATCCTCGTCGTGAGCACCGACGATGCCTGGTTCGGAACGACCTCGGGACCGTATATGCACGCGCAAATCGCGCAGCTTCGCGCGATCGAAAGCGGGGCGTACGTCGTGCGCGCCGCGTCTACGGGAATCAGCGGCATCATCGCTCCCGACGGCGGCTGGCAGACTCGCAGCCGGCTCGAAGAGCAAACCCTCGTTGTCGGACGGGTCGGCAAACGAGTCTACTCGCCCTTTGCCGCCCTCGGCCCGACTCGTATCGCACTGGGATTGATCGTGCTCTACGTACTGCTGCTCGTCGTCTCGGCTGCGCGCGTTCGGAGACCGGCGTGACCGCTAAGAAAATCCAATGGAAGCGCATCGCCGTGGGCGGCGGGCTGCTGTTCCTCACGTGGGTCGTCGTCGAGGTGGTCCTCGCAGGACGCGGTACCCCGCCGCTTCCTCCCGGCCAGATGCCGATCGACTTACGGGGCGGTCACGTCCTCAACAATCACATCGCGACCAAGTCGTGGAGTTTCGACTACGATCACGCCCGCCTATCGCCTGACGGAATGAGTGGGAGCGTCGACGGCGTGCGCAACGGCATCGTCTTCCGCAAAGGTAAACCATATCTGCGCATTTCGGCCAAACACATTCAGCTCAATATAGCATCGCTCGACTTCACAGCCGTCGGCAAGGTTCACATCGAACGCATCAACGACCCCGAGAAGCGCGCGTTCGACACGGATTTGGTCACGTGGACCAACGATGCCAAGCTCTTGAGCATGCCGCATCCCAGTTACGTCCACTCGGGGGGTCAAGTGCTAAAGATCGACGGGATCACGGTAAACTTCGACGACGACACCGTTCATTTAGGAAAGGTTAACGGAAGGGTCGACATCCACCACTGACTTAGCCGTCAGCGGTCGTTCCCGAGCTTTTTCTTTGCCTCGGCGATCAGCTTCTTGACCTTTTGCCCGCCCTTGTGGCCGATCTCTTCGTAGAAATCGGAGCCGTACTTTTCTTTGACGACCTTGCCGCCTTTTTGCCCGATCGACTCGTAGAACTCTACGCCGTGCCGATCGCGGGTGGCCTTGCCGCCTTTCCGACCGATATCCTCATAGAACGTCGAACCGTAACGGTCGCGAACGGTATCGCCGCCCTTCTTCCCCGCCTCGCGCACGGACATCTCGCGCTTTGCGGAATTCTCGTTCTTTTCAGCCATCGGCCGCTGTCGCTATCGCCGGCTGCGCGCTACGACGCCGCCTTGCGCTTTGGGCGCTGACCGCCTTTTTGGCCGATCACTTCATAAAACGAGGGCCCGTACTTGTTCTTGGTGGCCTCGCCGCCTTTGCGGCCGATCTCTTCGTAAAACTCCGAGCCGTACTTCGCCTTTACGCGTTCTCCGCCGCGGCGACCGGCTTCGCGGACGCTCATGCCGCCGGACGGTACCGAATCCTGTGCCATGTGAAACTCCTCCTTGGTGTGGGCTATACTCTCTTTCCCATACAAGCGCTCGGCAAACTCAGGATTTGCTGAGAATTTAGCTCAGGGCTCGGTAGACTGCCTCGCTGCGCTCTCGGAGGTGATCGAGGTCTTCGTCGTTCTCGATCACATAGTCGGCCCGGGAGCGGGC
>JBAPZS010000195.1:0-3644 GCA_049285355.1 Candidatus Cybelea sp.
GCTCGAGGTCAGCACGACGCGCTCGACGCCGGCGAGCTCGGCCGCAAGCATGAGGCTGGCGGTCCCGTCCACGTTCACTCGTTCGATCTCGGCGCGCCGGCGCGGAGCGAACGAATAGAGCGCCGCGCAATGCACGAGATACCGGCATCCTTGCAGCGCTTGGGCGAACGCACCCACGTTTTGGAGGTCGCCCTCGATGACCTCGAGGTGATCTTCGGTCATCCTTCGTGCTTCGACTTCGCTCAGCATGACATTATTCAGCATGACATTATTCAGCATGACACTATGAGCCAATGCGCGGACGGCGTAGCCGGCGGCGAGAAGCTCGCGCAGAATGTGCGAGCCGACAAAGCCGGAGCCGCCGGTTAAGAAGACGCGATCAGAGTGCGGCAAGCGTCTTGGAAGCCGCTTGTAAAAGCCGCTCGTACCCTTCGGCCAGCGTTCGTTGCGGGCTCTCGCGAAGCACTCGCATCCCGCTCTCGATTAACGCGAGCGCAGCCTCGCCGGCGGTGCGATCGTGCCTTTGCTTCGCGATCGCCATCTCCGCGAAGCCGCGCCGAATATCGAGCGCAGCGCCCCAAATCGCGGCCTCCGACTCCGGCACGCCTGCATCGCGGCACTCGGTGAGAACGCGTACCGCCTCTTCGAGCGCTGCGGCGTTACCGTTGCGTGAGCCCAGGCTGGTCAAGGCCGCGGCGAGCTGGATCTGCGACTGCACCCACGCCTGGCGATGGCCCGGCGTGACGGCCTCGCCCCGGGGAACGAGTGTCTCGACGGCTTCACGATGGGCTGCGACGGCGGCTTCGAGCGTTGCGATATCGCCCGTGCGTTCGCCCAGACGCATCAGCGCAATGCCGCGGCTGCGCTCCATCGAGGCGTAACCCTGCGGAGCCTCCCTGCCCGAATAGAGCGTGCGGGCTTTTTCGAGCGCTTCGATGGCTTTGTTAAGCTTCTCGGGCGTTGCGTCGCGTTCGGCGAGCATTGTGGCGGCCACCGCGAGCTGTTCGAGCGCGTACGCTTGTTGGAAACGATCGGGCTGCTTTGCAGTCTCCGCCTCGAGCCACGCGAGCACGTCGTCGTGCGACGGCAGAATCGGCGCGAGCGCGGCTTGCAGCGCGCTTAGCGACGCATCGTCGTGCAACGCAATAGCGACCAGCCGGCCGCGCCGGCGAGCGGTCGCGATTTTTTCGAGCGCCTCGCGGTTCGTTCCGGCGTAGAGCGCGTCGCTAAGCCAGAGCCGTCGCGCGACGAAGCGCAAGCGTCGCGCCGGCCAAGAGTTTGAGTGCATTGCGATCTGCTGCAGCTGAGCGCCGCGATACGGATGTTCGATGGTGCCGATCGCCCGTTCGTAGAGCGTAAGGCCCTGCTCCTCGACGCTCGCGGGGAACCACGTCGCGGCGGTGCTCCAAGCTTGAAACGCGCCGGTCGTTTCGAGCCACTGCTCGAAAATCTGCTCCTGCTGCGCCGGCGAGGTTCCGAAGCGCTCGTAGATCGCTGCATCGTTGATGAACCAAACGGCACCGTTCAGTGGCTCCGCCGCTTGCGGCTCGTCGCCGGCTTTGACGGGATTGCGATGCGCGCTGCACAGCACCGCGCCCGCCGCCGGAAACGCTTCGCCGGGAAACGTCAGCTCGATCGTCACAACGCGATAGTCGCGCTCCGCTTCGAAGAACTGCGGCCAGCGCTTCGCCTGCGCGAGCTTTTCCACCGGCGCACTCCAGTTGGATTTCGAGGTCTTCAGCTGCCGCGTCATCTGCGATTCGGCGAAGATCGCCGCCGTCGTGCCGGGAGGCGCCGACAGCGATGCCAGCCAGCGTTCGAACCAACTCTTCGCGAGCGTTCGCGAAGCCTGCAATCCGTCGGGGAGCGTGGCCCATCGCGTCGCGACCGAAGATTCGTTAAGCGCCGCCAGCACCTCCGGCGCAGCGCCGGCCCCGGGCCGCCACGTGGGTTCGACGCCGGCGATGCGTACAGGCGGAAGCACGAGCGGCGCAAACGCGCCGTCGAGCGGCTCTAGTACGGGTCGCAGCGTTACCGTGCTCGCCGCACCCAAACGCAGCGCGACTTGGGGAAGAATCAAGAATTGCTTACGGCTCTCGCTTTGAGTCGCCGGCAGCTCGAAATCGGGCGCCTCTTTAACGATAGTCGCGCCGCCTTCGAGCGCTTCGTTGAGACCGGACCACGTTTGCGACGCTACGCCCTTGAGCGAGGTCACCTGCCCGCTAAAGAACGGCCATGCGACGACCGCGAGCGATGCGAGTTCGACCGAACCCGTCGCTTCGACATCGAACCGAATGCGCAGACCGCGAAAGCCCGGCCCGGAGGTCGCGGCGCCCCAGCTCGCGAGATGTCGCTCGCCCGCGACCGCCGGCCATGCCGCCGGATAGACCGCGAGGTACGGTTGATCGTCGTCGCTGCGAAAGAATTTGATCGCCTGCATTCCCGCCGGAGGTTTGGGCGCCGTCGCGCGGGCCGCATCGCGCGTGAAATACAGTGTCGTTTGCTCGGCGTTATCCGGCTCGGAGAAATCCTCGGTAATGGCCGTCGCACGCGCTGGAGCGAGCCCGGCTGCCGCGCACCATCGCGCGAGCCCGTCTTCGGCAAAGACGCTCGCACCGGCCGCGGCCGCCGGCCCCACGCTACCGAAGAGCTCGCGCCAGCGCTTCGCGCGAGTCGCTTGCGACATCACCTTCAGCCCGTCGAGCGTCCAAAGCTCGCCATCGACGCCGGCGTCTATCTGCTTTCCGTCGTGGTAGAGCATAAAAATGAACGCGTCGCTGTCGTAGACGGCCGTGTGAAGGGCGACGGTGCGCAAACGCTCGGAGAGTTTTGCTGCCAGTTCTTTGAGCTCACCGGTATCGAGCTTGTCGTTGTCCGAATCGTAAACCGACACATAGCCGTTCGATTCTCCGGACGACAACACGACGCGCTTTTCCGAATCGGCGGCCGGGCACGGTGCGTATCCGAGGCCTTCGTACGCGCCCCCGATCTCAGCGACGCCAAGGCCTTCGACGCTGGGCGGAAGCAACACGTGCAGGCTCGAGGCAGTTGTTCCCATTACGAAAAGTCGTTCGGTCGAATTAGATGGCTTCGATCTTCGCCATCATGCCTTGGTCCTCGTGGTCGAGGATGTGGCAGTGGAAGAGAAACTCCCCTTTGATGACCGGGTCGCGGAAGTCCATTAATAGGTCGAGCGTCCCCGGGACATCGCGATTGCCGACGGCATACCGATGCGGAATGACGACGCTGTCGGCCCAAAACGGGTGCGTAACTTTCACGCCGTTGATCTTCTCGACGACGAAGTGCACCTGGTGGATGTGAAAGTCGTGGATCTCTTGCGTGACGTTGACGATATGCCACTCTTCGGTCGTTCCCACGTGCACCACGAACATCGGCGGAGACTTCATCGAGAACTTCTGCCCGTTGATGAAGAACTGCGGGTGCTGATTCTCGCTGAATATTGCGGTGCGCTTGGCGGCCGGCGGCGGAAGCTGCGTGGTATAGACGTTTTGCGGTAACGGCGCGCCGACGGTTAGCGGCTGCGTCGAGAAGTAGCCGCCCGACGCGTTCTTCTTCGGCGCAACCAGGTGCGCGAGGAGCCACGGCGGGTCGGGATCGCCGTTGGGACCCGTGTTGTAGCAGAG
>JBAPZS010000196.1:0-4174 GCA_049285355.1 Candidatus Cybelea sp.
GGCAGCGCGCTGGAAGCGGTTCGTTTTTTCCGGCCCTTTCAGGCCGAGATCGCTTTCGACGGCAAGCGCGAGGGATTCAGAACGATCCAGCTGACCGTCGCCAATAGCCAGCACTTCGGCGGTTTCATCAACGTCGACGATGCCGCAATCGACGACGGCTACCTCGAGCTCTACGCCGTCGAGGACAAAGGCTTCTGGCCGCTGATCCGGCTCGCGGCGGCCGTCTTGGAGCGGCACGGGCGCTCCGGGGCGGGGCTGCGGGTCTACCGCTCGACCGCATTCTCCGTGGGCACCCGCCGGCCGCGACGCATCTCCGCCGACGGCGAGCCGGCCGGGATGACGCCGGCACGGTTCGAGGTGCTCCCGGCGGCGCTTTCAGTATTCGCGCCCGACGCAAAGAAATTCGAGTGGCCCCCTTGACAGCATCGTACGGGTCCCCTATCGTACTAGTGTACTAGCACATTAGTTAACTAGTACGCGCTAAAAAGGAGCCAGACCATGCTTACTCACTCATATCTCCAAGAGTCTGAGATCATCCGCGAGACCCGTACCACCGTGCGTCTGCCCGACCGCAAGACCGCGGGACTCTTTCCCGGCTGGGGACCGAAGTTTTAAGGTCGCAGCGATGCCCGCACTCTTAACGGTTGACCCGCGCAGCGGCGTACCGATCTACTTGCAGATCGTCGAGCAGGTGAAGCGGTCGGTCGCCCTGGGCGTTTTAGGGGGCGGCGAACAGCTGCCGACCGTTAAGCAGCTCGCCCTCGATCTGACGGTGAACCCGAACACGATCGCCCGGGCTTACCGGGAGCTCGAACGGCAGGGCGTCATCGAAACGTCGGTCGGACGCGGTTCGTTCGTGCGCTCCGACGATAGCGACGCCTCCCCGAGGGCGGCGGCCGATATCGGGCGCGATGCCATCGAGGTAGCCCTCCGCGAAGCAAAATCGGTCGGGCTTTCCGCGGGCGACGTGCGCGCGCTCTTCGATACGGCCTTACAACGCTGGTTCTCCGATCCAACGAGAGGCGATCAAACGTGAGCAGTATTACGATTTCCCACCTGAGCAAGCGATACGGCGACGTCGCCGCAGTGAACGATTTCTCGCTCCAAGTGCCCGATGCGAGCGTCTTCGGTCTGCTGGGTCCTAATGGTGCCGGCAAGACGACGACTTTTAAGTGTATGCTCGGATTGGCTCGCGCCTCGAGCGGCGAGGTTCGCTACGATGGCAAGCCGCTCGTCCCGGCGAGCTTCGAGCGTATCGCATACGTGCCCGAGCGCAGCGTGCTCTACGATTGGCTCACCGTTGACCAGCACGTCGAGATGAACCGCCGCGCCTACAAAAATTTCGATCCCGCGCGAGCGCGCGACCTGTTGGCTCAGTTCGGCATCGATCGCCGCAAGCGCGTCCGCGCGCTCTCGAAGGGCATGCGAACCGCCGTCATGGTTGCCTGTGCTTTCGCCCGAAACGCCGAGATCATGGTACTCGACGAGCCGACCGGCGGGCTCGATCCGATCAATCAGCGCCACGTCTTGAGTTTGATGATCAACGAGGCTGCCAAGGGCAACACGGTCATCTTCTCGTCGCATCAGATCGGTCAGGTCGAACGGGCCGCCGAGCGAATTGCAATCATGGATCGGGGCCGGCTCGTGCTCGAAGGACTCGTTGACGACTTGAAAGCCGACCGAAAAATCGTCGAAGGCATCTTTCCCGACACGAGCTTCTCGCTAGACGGAATCGCCAACGATCCGCGCGTTTTGCGCGCCGATCGCACCGAACGGATCGTGCGCCTACTCGTGGCCGACGGCGCCGATGCGATCGCGACGCGCCTGGGCGCCGCGGGCGGCACCGGAATTCGCTTGCTCGACCTCAATCTCGAGGACATCTTCTTATATGCAGTCTCTCCCGCGACGGCTACCACTGACGTCGTCGCAAAGGATAGCTCGTCATGAACTACGTTGAATGGCTCCGGGTCCGCAACTGTCTGCGCGTCTTGGCGATCATCTTGGCGGTCCTGGTGGGTCTCGCCGTCGTCCTGCGCATCTCGGTAGCGCGCTACACGTCGCCCTCGAGCTGGGTGCATCACATATCGCTGGAACGCGGGACGCACGAGACCGACGTGACGCTGCCCGATGGAACGAAACGCATTATTCTCGACAATGCCGACGAGAAGGAACATGTCGTGATCGACGACCGGGGAAACGCCGGATCGCATATCGTCATCACCGAGCCTTCTAAGAGAGCCCACAAGGAGAATACCAAGGTAAACGTCGGCAGTATTCAGGTCATCGAATCCCGTCACGGGGACCTAACGACGACCGTGATCGATACGAACGGTGCGGTCCCGATGATCTACTACATGGCGATCGCCGACGTCTTCGCCTTCATCATCGCGACGATTCTGGCGGCGCCGCTGGCCCGCGAGATCGACGGGCATCTCGAGATAACGCTCACCAAGCCCGTCTCACGGTTGCGCTACGCGCTCGGTGCCGTCGGCGCCGACATCGCCGGGATCCTCGCCGCCTCGCTTATGACCGTCGTCGCGTTCTATCTCTGCCAGCTGCTCTTCGAGACGCCGCGGCTCGACTTCAGCGGGATCAACGGCCACGCGATCGTCATCGGCATCGCCGCTCCGCTGGCATGGTACGCGATGCTCCTCGCGGCGACGACGTGGGTGCCTCGCTCGTATGCGGCGCTGCTGGGCTTCGCATGGCCGGTCGTGCTCTTCATCGGCGCGCTAACGCTCGTACCGACCCACAACGTCGTCGCCCTGTTCATTCACGACGTGGCGTGGGTGCTCTCGCGGTTCGATCCGTTGAGCTATATCTCGTTCGTGACCCTGAACGACGAGGGAACGTTTACCTCTGGGAGTTCGGACTTTGGTTTGCGTCTTGGAATCGAAGCGCTGCTTTTCGTCGCCTACGGTGCGCTCGCGCTCTGGCGGTGGGAGCGGGTGGAGGACTGACCGTGCAGATATTTGGAACCAACTTCGCGCTTACGCTGGGCTCGTGGCGCTTGCGATTCGTGCTTGCGCTCGAGGAGTGCGACGAGCCGGCCAATGAGCGCGCAGCTCCGCCACATCGCTTGCGCGTCGTGCCTGAAGACGAGTTCGTCCGGTACGGCCTGGGCCGGTTTAGAGAATAAATCCGGTTCGTACGGCCGGCCGGGCATACTTGAAGCCGTCCTTGCCGACGGTGTAGAGAAAGATGTTCGGGATCAGCGGATCGCCGCTGATGTTAAACTGGAACTGGCCGACAAGCGTCGTGAACGTCCCGCCCTCCTGCAGCGAGGTCAGCAGTGCCGAGCGCGTTGCCGCATTGCCGCGCTGCGCCGCGGCAATGATGAGCTGAGCGGCGGCATAGCCGTATGCAGAAAAGGCGGTGATCTGGCTGACCTCGCGCTGAAAGTCCGTGACGAGTTGAACGATGCTGGGAACGCGGTCGAGCGGCGGCATCGAGGATGCTACGTACGCGCCGTCGAGCGTCCGACCGTACGTCGTGATCGTATCCGTGTTATAGAATCCGTCGCTCGCTCCGAAATCGCCGGTGTAGCCGGCGAGCCGCAACGCTTCGGCGATCGGTCCCATCTGGGCGGTCTTACCGCTTAGAAAGACGTACCCCGGAGCGCGATCGAGCACGGTGCGAGCCGCCTGTGCGGCATCCGTCTTGTCGAGCGGAAAGAGCAGCAGATCCGAGGGGTGGCGATTGTTCTTGGCCTGCGTAACGAAGGCGCGAGCGACTTCGTACCCATAGTCGCCGTCGAAGGCGATTGCGATCGTGGGGACGCCGCGCTTGCCCTCCAGTACGGCCTCGGCGAAGAGCCGCCCGGCGGTGCTGTCCTTCGCAGGCAGACGGTAGACGTTATGATAGCCGCGGGCGGTAACCGAATCGGCCGTCACGGTCGGGACGATGACTGCGAACGTGTCGTTTGCGTAGCGCGGAAGCGCTGCCAGCGTCATGGGAGCGGTCACGCTGCCGATCATTGCGATGATGGTCGAATCCGCGGCTGCGACGTTAACATTGGACGAGGCGAGTCCGGGATCGTTGCGATCGTCGTACGGTCGCAGACCCCAGACGTGGGAGACGGGTGCGTTAAAGCGATTGGTCTCATCGACGGCAGCCTGAACGCCCTTGACCACCTCCTGGCCGTATTTTCCCAATGTCCCGCTCAGGGTCACGT
>JBAPZS010000197.1:0-2610 GCA_049285355.1 Candidatus Cybelea sp.
GTCCGCGCCGACGATGACGACGTCGATGCGCTGCTGCTTCATTGCGATCGCGGCCGCCGAGTCAACGATAAGTACCGCATCTACGCCGGCTCGGCTCAGCTCGAGATAATTCAAGCGCGCGCCCTGCAAGAGCGGCCGCGTCTCGCACGCAAAGGCCCGGGGCTTCTTTCCGCCGCGCTGCGCCGCGATGATCACGCCGAGCGCCGTCCCGCCCCCGGCGGTCGCCAGCGGTCCGGTGTTACAGATCGTCAGGATGCGCGCACCCCTGGGAATCAGCTCGAAGCCGTTGGTCGCGATGGCTTCGTCGATCGCGATCTGCTCGGCGTGGATCGCCCGCGCTTCTTCTAACGGATCGCCCGCCGCGAGCACGCGGTCCACCGCCCAGCGAAGGTTCACGGCCGTCGGACGGGCCTCGCGCACGCGTTGTGCCTCCTTTAGGAAGAGCGCATCGTCACCGATGGTCCGGCGCAGCAGCGCGACGCCGTACGCGGCAAAGACGCCGATGCACGGCGCTCCGCGAATCGCGAGGCTCTTGATCGCGGCTTCGATCTCCTCCACCGAGCGGGCGCGTTCGTAGCGGACTTCGTGCGGAAGCAGACGTTGATCGAGATAGCGAACGGCGTCCCCGTCCCACGCGACGATGGTGAACTCTTCCAAGGCGTGCTAGTTTTCGCGAAAACCCGCGCGGGGCATGCCTGCGTTCAACGTGAGCAGCGAGGCTGCCGCCAAGGCGGCGGCGTATCCCTTGTCGCCGCCCTTCGGGTCGGCGCGCTCTTGCGCTTGCGCGAGATTTTCGGTTGTGAGCACGCCGAAGCCGATGGGCACGCCGGTCGCCAGTGTCACGTCCATGATTCCCCGCGCGCACTCACCGGCGACGAACCCGAAGTGCGGCGTCTCGCCGCGGATGATGACGCCCAGCGCGACGAGTGCGTCGAAGCGATCGGAGTCGATGAGGGTGCGGCACGCCAATGGTAACTCGAAGCAGCCGGGCACGTCGAAGACGCTGACGCCGTCGTCGCCGACGTTACAGTCGCGTAACCCGCGCCGGGCACCATCGACGAGCCGATCGGCAATATCCTTATAGAAGCGGGCCGCCACGATCGCAAAGCGCCGCCCTTTGCAATCCAGCTTTGGGGCATCGCGCGCACCGGTGGGCTTCACGACGCCGCCACCTTGTCGAGCATGTGCCCGAGTTTCGAGCGTTTGGTCTCAATGTAGTGTTTGTTCTGCGGCGTCGGCGGCGTCTGCAGGGGCATTCGCCCAACGATCTTCAAACCGTAGCCTTCGAGGCCGAAGATCTTCTTCGGGTTGTTCGTGATCAGGCGCATCTCTTTGACGCCGAGGTCCACCAGGATCTGGGAGCCGATTCCGTAGTCGCGCTTGTCGGCGGGAAGCCCGAGCGCGAGGTTCGCCTCGACGGTGTCCGCGCCGCGGTCTTGCAACTCGTAGGCGCGCAACTTGTTGGCCAGTCCGATTCCTCGCCCTTCTTGTCGCAGATAGAGAAGCACGCCGCGTCCCTCGCGTGCGATCAGCTGCATCGCCGCATCGCGCTGGGCGGCGCAGTCGCAGCGGATCGAGTGCAAAGCGTCGCCGGTCATGCATTCGGAGTGGACGCGCACGAGAATCTCTTTGCCGTCGCCGATCTCGCCCATAACGAGCGCGACGTGCGTGTTCTCGTCGATGCTGGTAGAATACGCAACGCCTTTGAAGTCACCGAACGACGTCGGCAGATCGAACTCCGCGATTTTGTCGACAAGCTTCTCGGTGCGCATGCGGTACGCGATGAGGTCTTTGACGGTGATCAGTTTCAGCTCGTGGCGATCGGCATAGCTGCGCAGCCCCTCCAAGCGCTCCATGGTTCCGTCCTCGGCCATAATCTCGCAGATGACGCCGGCCGGATAGAGCCCCGCAAAACGCGCAAGGTCGACCGCAGCCTCGGTCTGGCCGGCGCGCACGAGCACGCCACCCTCGCGTGCGCGCAATGGAAACGTGTGCCCCGGACGCAAAAAGTCCGACGGCTTCGCCTCTGGGTCGAGCAGGCGTTTTATGGTGGCGGCGCGATCGTGCGCGGAGATTCCGGTGGTCGTCATCCCGCGCGCCTCGACCGAAACCGTAAAAGCGGTCTCATGAACGGCGGTATTATCGCGCACCATCTGCGGAATGTGCAGCTCGTCGAGCCGCGCGCCGACCACCGGCACGCAAATCAACCCGCCGGCGTGCTTTCGCATGAAGTTGATCGCCTCGGGCGTCACCATCTGCGCGGACATCACGAGATCGCCCTCATTCTCGCGATCCTCGTCGTCGAGCACCACGACCATCTTGCCGGCCCGCACGTCGGCAATCGCCTCCTCGATCGAGTCAAAGGGACTGCGCCGCTGACCCAGCTGGCCGGCGAGTGCGGGAAAGACGTTCGCCAGACGCTGCAAGGTGCGGTAGGATGGCTCGCGCCGTCCGGCCCGGAGTAACGAAATCGCCGACTCGGTCAAACCCGAACTCTCGGCGAGCTCGGCCGCCGTGAGTTGGGCCTCCTCGATCGCGGCGTTAAGAACCTCGGCAAAGCTCGCCATCCCCTACAGCGTAGAGCGAACTTAACAAATGTCAAGCCTAATC
>JBAPZS010000198.1:0-3080 GCA_049285355.1 Candidatus Cybelea sp.
CGCCACGACCGCCGCCGCCGCCACCACGACCACCACCGCCGCCGCGTCCCGCGTCGGCAGGAGTACAGACCGAGAGCAGCAGCGCGAGGGATAAGAGAAATGCGAGGAACTTCATTGGTGTACCACCTCGTCAATTTTGCCGCGAACGTTAATGTAGGTGCCGTCGCCCAGCTTCAGCGCGACCATGACGCTGTTGGCCGGCAGTTTCATTGACGAGTGCGAGAGCGACTGCGACGCGCTCGTGTAGTTGACGTAAATCGTACCCGTCTTTAAGTCGAGCGCGGCGCTCTCGCCTTCTTGGACGAGCGCCGCCGAGGTCGGCAGACAGACGATGATCTCACCCTGATACGAACATGCGGACCGGGTGACGACGATGGTTCCGTTACCATCGTCGGACGTCAAGAAGAGCGAGCCGGAAAAGATCTTGACTTCGACGTCCTTGTAACTGTCTTTCGTGCCATCGTGGCGCTGGATGTTGATCGTGCCGGTGGCATTTGCGGCCGCCGGCATCAACGCGAAACAAACCGACGCCAGCATCGCGGCGAGAAGTCTTGACGAAAGGGTCATGCCCGGTTACCTCCGATGTAAGCCTAGCCTGGGGCTTACCCGGTTACTACCACGCGCTAAGGTCCACTTCCCAGGTGGACTCTCTTAATGCCGGTTGCTCCTCTAGACGACGGAACTTGGCCGCCGTCTCCTCGTTGGCCGGGACGAGCGTTCGCGTATAGAGATCGGGACGCATCGCGACGTTGAGGTCGACCGCGTACACGTCGAGCCGGCCGACCACCGCATGATTTCGGATCATCATCTCCTTGCGCGATAGCTCGTCCGAGACGACTCGGCGCTCCCAGGCCCGCTGAAAGAACGGATTGTCTTTAATCTTTTCAAGGACCGCCGGAGCGTGCGGACTTGGCGACGCGGAGGAGTAGTTGAGGCGGAACATCCCCACCGCCCGGGACATCATCACGTCGTAATCGGGACCGAGAAACTCGATGAAGTCCGGGTCGCGCAGGCCGCGCACCAAGAAGTTACGCTCAACCGGGTCGGGAAAGCGGGAATGGCCGTAGATCGCATCCGCCAAGGCGCCCCACATTAAGGGCGTGAGAATTCGATCGCTGACTGAAATGGCCGCCCCGCGCAGATTCCGCACCAACGCTTGCACCGGGACCGGTATCGTCGCGCTCGACGTCTCTGCGATCGAGACGAGCGGCGCGCGAAGACCCGCGAGGTCGAGCATATATTCGAGCTCGGCATGCGAGAGTTTTAAAGCGACGGCGACGCCCGCGAGGGTGGCGGCGGAGGGCTGGATATCATCACCGGCCTCCAGACGCGCGTACCATTTCACGCCGATGTCGGCAAGAAACGCAACCTCTTCCCGGCGCAAGCCGGGCGTGCGGCGTCCGCGATGCGAGTAGATTCCAACTTGTTCGGGCGCAAGAGCTTCGCGCCGCTCTCGCAAGAAGCGCCCGAGCGCCTCGCGCCGGGTCTCCACTCCGACGCTGCTCGTCCCCGTTCGGTTTGGTGCCCTATCCGAGCTGATAGACATTCCCTTAGTCCTTTTCCCGAGAAGGACGAGCAAGCTTGTTTCTAATGCAACGATAATCCTCCGCGGCCGGGAATTCGTGGTGGAGGCGCGACGCCACTTCCGAGGGGTCCCCTGGCGAGTACCCCCTGACCGTGGGTTAACTAACCGTGCCGGACGCGGCATTTATATTGCTAATGAGCGTCACGCGGCTACCGGCGTGGAACGTAACCGCGATCGAGATCGCGCTGGATTTGCGCAGCGACCGACTCGTCGATCCATCAGCTTGGAATTTCTCGGTGCATGCCGGACCCCGCATCTGCCTCGTGGCAGGCTTTGCGCTGACGCCGCAACTAAAACGTGTCGTCGCAGCGGTCGATCGCATCGTTCCGGCGCGCCTGCCGCGCGAGATCCGCGTGGTGCCCTCGAAGACTCGCGCAAGCCCCTCGACGGCAGCCGGCTTTTCGATTCAGCCGATGTTAGCGCTCATCCGCTTGCAGTCGAAGTTAGCCCGCGCGATCGAGCCCGGCCTAGTCGACGAGGCCATCGCGACTGCCGCCTCGCTCAGCGCTTCAGAACTGATGGACGAGTCTACGACGCGCTTCGTCAGGGATTTCATACCATCGAAGGCGCTTCCGGCATTCGAACCGTACGATGCGCTCCCCGAATTCGTTTCAACGTCTCTCACAACCACCGGCATTACGGTCTATCGTTTGGGAAGCCGCGCCGAACCTCAAGCAATTCTCGGACACTGGACGTACGTGAAGAGCGCGCGCAGCAGCGTCCACTTGCCAAGTGGACCTTAGCGCATGGTTGAAGCGTTTCAAACCGGAGCCTACGCTAGCCGCATGCTCGTATCGCTAGCCAATGGCAGACGCCTGCTCTCTCGCTTCATTATGAGAGCGCTCCTGCCGGCCGGTATTCTCGCCCTTATTTTCCCGGCCGTATCGCCGCCAAAAGCGATCGCCGCATGCACCCCGAGAACGAGAGCGGTCGCAAGCGCGCCGCCGTCATCGGCCGCAAGCGCGCCGCCGTCACCGGCGCCGGAGTCTCGTCTCTACACCATGGGCGACGAGTTCTATACGCTGGACCGCGACGTGACCGCCTTCTATTATTTTCAGGGCAATCGAGACGGAACGGCAAAGGTCAAGAAGGAGCTTCGCTACGACCGCAACCTGTGGGACACGTGCGCGCAGCTCCAAATTCGTCTTCCGTTCATAACGCGGTATCCGACCGCACCGAATTCATATTCGCCCGACGCTAATCCCTATTCCGGGTTCGGTAACGCGGAGCTTCGATATTCATATAGTGTAGCTTCGAAGACGTTCGATCACGTGCTCGAGGCAGGGATAGCCGCGCCGACTCAAACGAACGGCGTTGAAAGTATCGACACCCAACTAAAATTCTTTTACACGACCAAATGGAAATGGAACGGCGGCTCCGTCGCCTATGCCAACGAATACGATCAAACCATAATACAGCCGCCCGGAGCCGGATATACGAGCTACTACGAAGGTAAACTGACGCTGCCCAACGTTTCGTTCGTGGACTCTCCGGC